>JALOQK010000005.1 GCA_025453395.1 Candidatus Omnitrophota bacterium | reverse complement strand
CGCAAAAAATAATTAGGTGGTGGCGCCGCACTCACTATGCCGCTTGTCGCGGCATCACGTTCGTTGCGGCATCCACCAAATTTTTGCTTGTCGCAAAAATTTGGTGGAGGTGGGCGGAATCGCACCGCCGTCCTTACGCACTCCAATAAAAGCCGCTACATGCTTAGTTTGTCCTTTAATCTTAACCCTTAAAACTTAGGCAAACATAATTTTTAAAGGCGCAGCCTTTGAAAATCTCATTCCGGCACAAAAGGCATACACCGGAACCAGCCTAATTAGTCTCAAATCCGCCCCTTAGGCAAAAACGGTTTGAGGCCTCCCTGTTAGTGAGGGAGGACTGCGTACGCCGGTACGCCGGCTGGGACCATTGCTGGGCTCAGACGATTTACCGAACCAGACGTTAGTCTGTTTGCGTTTAGTTTTTGCAAGGATTGTTGACGCGGCCTTCCTTGCATCCGCGGCATGCTGCTTTTATCCGACTACATAAGTCGAACCTATTCACCCCCTGATTTCCCTACTATTGACTGTCTAAAAATCATCCCGCAGCCTGCGCAGTAAATTTATGGCTTTTTTGCCAGAAATTTACAAGCGTATAGGCAAGGGACAAAGAAACAACTTACCTATTTCTACTCTTCATCACCCGGCGCATCTGACGGTTAATCTCTTTATCCTTAATATCCGCTCTTTTATCGTAGAGCTTCTTTCCTTTACAAAGAGCTATTTCTAACTTGGCAATCCCCCGGGAATTGAAATATATCTTTAAGGGCACCAAGGTCAAACCTTTTTGCGATAAAGCCTGACCCAGACGGATAATTTCTTTCTTGTGCAATAAAAGCCTGCGCGAGCGCACAGGATCCGCATTTAAGTAACTGGCTTGGGCATAAGGAAGAATGTTAATATTATATACTGAAACCTGCCCCTTTTCAACCCGGGCAAAACTATCTTCAAGATGGATGCTTCCCGCGCGCACAGACTTTACCTCGCCGCCTTTTAATTCTATACCTGCCTCCATGGACTCAATAATTTCATAGTCCCGAAAGGCCTTGCGGTTTGTGGCTATGGGCTTAGTCATCTTGGCACCAAAACAAAATAAAGGCTGGTAAATAACGGTATGGTAATAATGCTTATAATGTGAGCGTAAAATATTCCCTGGCTTACCAAAAGGTCATCCTTACCGTAACGACGCACTAAAAGCGACAAGGTCGTTGCCGGCGGCATTGTAAGCTGTAATATTATCAATAACCCGACTAACGGCGTAAGATTAAGCCTCAAAACAAAAGCCATCCCCAATGCCGGCATTAAAACTAGTTTTATAAAAGACATTAACGCGATTTCTTTTATATTTGTATTCTTTAATTTTATCTGGGCGATATTGCCCCCGACTACAAGTAAAGCTAGCGGCAGGGTGCAATCCCCCATCATCTCAATAGGCTTCAAGACAAACCCGGGAATCGCCTTGCCCCAGCCTAAAGCAATTAGGGCCAGGCTAACTAAAGTCGCGATTACCGGGGGATTAAAAAGGCTTTTGGCTTCAAATTTTTTGTTGTGCGCTGTGGAAATGATATAAATTCCCAGAGAAAACATCGCCAGATTAAATCCCAAAAGAAACAAAAATATATAAATGAACATTTCCCCTGCTTTAGCCGGGGACAACATCGCAGCCACAAGCGACAAAGGCAGATATCCGGAATTCTGAAAACCCACCAAACTTAAGAACTGCTGTTTGGCCTGCGGGTCTTTTACCCAGCCTAAACAACCCTTAGCGCAAAAAAGCCCAAAACCGGTGATGGCTATACTGAAAAGCGGAAATACCCACCAATGTGGATAGGCGCTAAAACTAAACTGGCTCAAGAGTTTAGTGAAAATCATAAGTGGTAAAGTAACATCAATCACTAAACCGCTTATGGTATTTAAACAAGCATCCCCCAGAAGGTTGCGCCTGACCAAAAAATAACCTATTGCGGCAAGTAAGAATGTCTGCGCCACCGCAGTACCGGTAATCTTAAAAGCCTCAAAAAACATGATCCTACTCCTTGAGCCCTTTAGGGCGAAATCCCGACCCCCGACACGCTTACTTTACTTACATTTTGGGCGTCGGGATAATAATAATATTGTTATACTGTGCGGGGGATTATATTATAGCAGAAAAGCCACCTCTGACAACCTTTTTCCGGGATTGACAGCTACTTGCGGATAGGTTATACTATCTTACTTTTCGCGGAAGCCCTACTTCGCCCGAATATGTGTAAATAATCTGGTAGGGCTTCGTAGCGGCAACAAAGCTGCTGCGAAGTTCTACCATCTAATAGATATCTTAGAACGAAGTAGAGCGGAGGTGGCGGAATGGCAGACGCGCTGGTCTCAGAAGCCAGTGTCGCAAGACATGAGGGTTCAACTCCCTCCCTCCGCACTAAATTATAGAGTTCCCCGCCACAAAACGTGGCGGGCAGGCCTCCCTCCGCACTTAAAAATAAGGGGACGGTTTAACAACCGTCCCTTATTTTTTGTAAGATTTCCTCTCCTCCTACGTCTAATAAGCCAAAAGGAGGTAGTAAAATGCCTAAAACACAAGTGGTAGAGCTTATTACAACAAAGATATTGGAATTAAGAGATAAAAAAGTAATGCTGGATAAGGATTTAGCTAAACTTTACGGGGTCTCGGCCAAGGTTTTGAATCAATCTGTAAAAAGAAACATTAAACGCTTCCCAGATGATTTTATGTTCCAATTATCATGGGAAGAGGCAGAATCTTTAAGGTCACAAATTGTGACCTTAAACGATACAAAACCACAAGCTTCCAGAAGAGGGAAACACATTAAATACCTACCCTATGCTTTTACCGAACAAGGTGTGGCTATGTTATCAAGCGTATTGAACAGCGAAAGAGCCATACAAGTTAATATTCTTATTATGCGCGCATTTACCAAATTAAGGGAAATTCTCTTAACTCACAAAGAATTGTCTGCAAAGGTTGAAGCGCTGGAAAGAAAATATTCCGCGCATGATGAAACTATAAAAGCTATATTTGAGGCAATCAAACAATTATTGGAGCCGGCGGCGGTTAAACCCAAGCCAACGATCGGGTTTCATCCATGAAGAGAGATTTTTTGCAGCCTCTTGACTGTCTTCTTATCTAAAGCATAAATACAGTCATAAAGCTTTTCTTTGAATGAGCCTGGAAGCTTGGTTTTCTTGGCAGCACACTCGGCGGCAATCCCAAAACAGGCTAAGGCGCAACTTGCTGCGCAAACTAAATCCTTTTCAACAGCGGCGAATGCGCCGATAAGCGATGCCGCCATGCAACCAGTGCCAACGATATTTGCCATCATGGCATGGCCGTTTTTCACAACCACTGCTTCTTTGGAATTAGCAATAATATCTTCTTTTCCGGTAATAACTACCGCGCAATTAAAACGACGAGCCAGGTTCTTAGCAATCACCTTTAAATCTTTATTTACTGCTACCGCGTCAACGCCTTTGGTGCGCACATTTTCCCCGGCAATTCGCGCAATCTCCGAAGAATTACCCTTTATAATATCCACGCGGAACTTATTAATCAAAATATTGCAGCACTCATCTCTGAAAAAACTTGCCCCTGCTCCACAGCAATCCAGAATTACTGGGATGCCACGCTTGTTGGCAAAAGCACATGCTGAACGCATCTGTAAGAAAGTTTCCGCGGTAATAGTACCGATATTTAAGACCAGGCTCGAAGCAATCGCGGTCATTTGCTCTAATTCTTCTTGGGCATAGGCCATGATCGGTGAACCGCCGATAGCCTTAACAATAGCGGCGCAATCATAAATAGTTACCCAATTAGTCAAATGATGCACCACCGGCTTCTGAATTCTTAACTTCTCAAGCAAAGCGTAAGCGTCAAATTTTTGTTTTTTCAAAATCTTATATCCTTTTTAGAAAGCTTTTAGCACCCAGATGCCCAAAGTAATAAGAACTACGCCGGTAAACTTTGCCGGGGTGAATGATTCGCCTAAAATAAAAATCCCCAAAAGAAAACTAATAAGCGGATAACTTCCTGAAATAGGCACCACGCGGGACATCTCGCCAATTTTTAAGCTGTGATAAAATGTAAACTGCGCGGCGAAGCTGGCAATAAATCCTCCGGCTGTCAAAAGAAGCGCCGAGCGCCAATCTACGGATTTTATCTGCTCAGGCTTTAGCATAAAACAACTCAAAATAACAAAACCAATAACCACTCCCAAACAACGATAAAATAATCCCGCCACAGGCTGGGTCTTAGTTAGCCCCACCTTTTCCATTAAGGGGACAACCCCCCAAAGACAAGCAGTTAATATCGCCCAAGATATCCAGTTCATCTTAATATTTTTAGGTTATTTGTTTATTGCGGTAATTTTAACGCTGGCGGTAGCGGTATTGCCTTTATCGTCATAAACTTTAAGCACTGCGGTAAAATCTTTTTCGCCGTATGTGCCGCTATAATAGGTATTAAGCGCGTCTCTTTTAGTTGAGGTGTCGCCATCGCCAAAATCCCATTCATATCCGGTAATCCTGCCGGAAGAACTGCGCGAGCCGGCGGCAGAGAATTTTACGGTAAGAGGCGCTGTGCCTTTTTGCGGACGGGCAGTAATAACCGCGGTCAGCTGTCCAGAAGTTACAACTTGCCTTTTTACCGGCTCTATTTTTACCGGGGCCTTAACTTCTTTTACAGCCTCCTGCGCTGGCAAAGAAACTTTTTCTGTTACAGGCCCTGTCTTAACAACAACTTCCTCTTTTACCGGCTCTGCCGCTTTTTGCGCAGCCTCTTCTGCCTTAGGCGCCTCTTGTTGCTGAAGCTGATCTTTTTCATTACTTAAATCTTCGGTTAGATAAGAGGCCAATTTATCTTTTAGCTCCTTGAGCCGAGCCTCCTCAAAAGAATCCTGCTGCTGTTCTTTCTTATCTATTCTTTCACGATACACAGGGTCATGCTCGTATTTATAATGCGAATAGGCGGCAAAAGGAAGACAAAACGGACTTGCCACCAACTGCAAAAGCAACTTAGGATAATTTATGAAAAACTGCTTTTGGCGGCTATTAATATAGCCCATTTTCTTATAATAATCCTCTACCATCTTATGCCGGCGAGCAAACCTTTCTTTTGCCAGGGCCATATCATCCGGAACGCTATTTTTCTTGCCCAGGGTATATTCTGCTATACCGAATCCGTCGCGATAAACTACAAAACCCTTGTCATAAGGGTCTTTCCCGCGGCGGAATTCATATTTTACGCAACCAGCCAAAAACACAACCAAAAGCAAAAACAAAATTCTTATTTTCATAGGATACCCTCTTTTTTTATGAATGTTACTATTCTAACACTACGCCTTATTATTGCAACACAAAATCTTTTGCCTGCCGGATTCAGTTTTTCATCCGGGCAAACGGGCAGATTTGGTTGTAAGCGCAATAAGAACAGTCAAGAAAGCTGGCCTTTGCCGGAAACTTCTGGTTTCTGATGCCCTGTGAAACTTCCGCTATCTTTTCTTTAACCTCATCTAAGTCGCCATCCGCGATGCCGGATGAGCCGATTAGCCCGGATTCAATAAAATGCAACTCAACTGTCTTGGGCAAAACCCCGAATATAGCCTGATATGCTAACGCGTAAAGCTTAAGCTGCAGGTTATTTTTAACCCTTTTATCCGCGTCTTTCTGGGTTTTTATCCGGGAGGTCTTAAAATCAATAATCACCACGCCTGTGTCCTCTTCGTCCACGCGGTCAAATCTTCCGCTGATTTTAGCATCACCAGAGATAAAGGAAAAACTTTCTTCAAGAAATTTTATCTTTACCTGCTTGCCCTGATGATCATAATAGAATTTCGTCAAAGCCTCTAACCCGCAATTAAGCCTTTGCTGCTGATGCTTCTCTTCCAAAAATCCTTCAGGCATAAAGCTCTTACGAAATACCTCCAACAAATCGCCAAGCGGAATATTTTGTTTTTCCATGCGCGCCTTAAAATAAAAACTTAAAGCATCATGCATGGCCCTTCCATAAATAACCGTATGATGTTCCATGATCGGCACGCGCAGGATATTCACATATTTATATTTTAAGGGACAAGTCAGATAATCATCTATATGGTAATAACTTAAGCCTATATACGGCTTATCTATGGGCAGAGGCTTACGGATAGGGCCTTTTTGAGGGGCAAAACGCTTGATCGTTTCCAGGGAATCGCTTTTTTGCTTTTTATTTACCTTGGATTCTTCCCCTAACGCCTCCGGAATAAACTGGCTTATCTTTCTCATCCGGCTTCCCCCATAATCTGCCGCGCTTGTTAAATACAATTCTTCTTTGGCGCGGGTCAGGCCCACATAAAACAAGCGCCTCTCTTCTTGTATATGCGAATCCCCGCTGGGCAAGGGCTCTTTGATCAGCTCATCCGGAAGATCCGGCTGGCGGCTTCTTCTTGGCCAGGGGAATCTGCCCTGAACTAAGCCCACTAAGAATACTACCCTGAATTCCAAACCCTTTGCTTTATGCACAGTCAGCACATTTACCGCGTCCGTGTCAAAATCCGCCTCTACAGTTGAGGGGTCATCCCCTGCTTCAATTAAAAGATTAAGGTAATTGACAAATCCGACCACGCGGTCTATTTTCGCGGCTGTCTCAAACTCGCGCACAATATTAAAAAACTTAGCCAGATTTTGGATATTTGTTTCATTCTCCAGGCTTTGATTCTGCACAAGCTGTTTTAAATATCCTGAATCGGTTAAGAAAGAATACAAAAGCCTGCCTGTAGATTCATTGCGCGAAAGCAAAAGAAATTTCTCCAGGCTTAGGAGAAAATCTTTTGCCTTCTGGATAAATTCAGCATCTAACTGATCCGGCAATTCGGGGATAGCCTGGATATTCTTTAGGATCCAATACAAGGATCTATTCTTGCGCTTAGCCAAAGAATTGCAAATAGTCAAACCAGCTACGTCCAGAAGATAAATTGAAGAGCTGGCCAAATAATACAGATTAAGCGAATCATTAAGATTGGCAATCACCCTTAAGAAATTGATACACAGCCTTATCTCCTCTCGGGAATACAGCCCCTGATTACCGCTAAACTGCCAGGGGATCCCAAGCATATTCAGTGATTTCAAAAAGCTGTCAGCATCGGAATTAGAGCGCACCAGAATAGCAAAATCACGGTATTTATAACTGCCGGAACAAGCTTTTTCATGGATCATCCGGGCAACCGCGTCAGCTTCACTTGACAATGTATCAAAATGTAAATGCGCAGGCGCCTGCCCTGGATTATTCACGGAAATAAGCTGTTTGTTGATGCCGGCTTTTACTTCAAACCTGTCAGGGTTGTTATTTTGGATTAGGCCGTAAGCGCTGTCTAAGATTTTCTGCCCGGAGCGGTAATTCTTAATCAGGCTTACTTTGGAGGCTTGCGGATATTGTTGCACAAAATTAAGCACATTGCTGTAGGCAGCGCCGCGCCAACGGTAAATGCACTGATCGTCATCCGCAACTACGGTAATATTGCTGTTTTCTCCTCCCAAAAGTTTAATAATTTCAAGCTGGGAAAAGTTTGTATCCTGAAACTCATCCACTAAAATATATTTAAATTGTTCCTGGTATCTTTTTAATACCGAAGGCCTTTCTCTTAACAGGCAAAGCGCAAGATAAAATTGGCTGCTAAAATCCAGAAATCCTTCTTTTAGGAGAAGTTCCTGATATTTCGCGTAACAAGAAGCTATTTCCATTTGCGCCAAGGCCTCTTCTTCCTGCGCGGGGTCAGAAGAAGCTTTTGCCTTTAAAAGAAAATCTTGCGCAAACTTTAAATATTCTCTGGGTGAGATATCTTCGTCTCTGGCGCGGCTAAAAAGAGAGATCAAGGCCTCAATAAAACGCGTGGGGTCAGAAAGCGGGCGGAAAAAAGATAAATTAAATTCAAAAAGATGTTCCCGGAAGAATACCGCTGACTCCGGAAGGGTCATAACCTTAAAATCCGGGCGAAGCCCTGCCAAAAGCGCGTTTTCGCGCAGTAATCTGTCGCCAAAGGCGTGAAATGTAGAAATCCAAATATCAGTATAACCATAGGGCAAGAGAACATCTAAACGTTCCTGCATGCCCTGGGCTGCCTTATCCGTGAAGGTAAGCGCCAAGATCTGGTCCATCTTGGCTAAACCTTGGGCAATAATCCAGGAAATCCTGCGGGTAATAACTGTGGTTTTGCCGGTTCCGGCTCCGGCAATAATCAAAAGCGGCCCCTTTTCATGCTTAACCGCTTGAATCTGCTCTTGATTTAAACCTTCTAAAATGTTATTTTCCATATCACAATTCTACCTTGACAACGCCTGATTTTCAAGTATACTTAATTCCACGCTTGCTACTGGCAAACGCCAACTTACAATCTTTTATTTAAAAGGAGCTCTTCAATGTTCAAAGTCTGTTTATTATGCGGTAAAGGCCCAATGGCCGGAAAAAGATTAGTGCGTAAAGGCTTGGCAAAGAAAAAGGGCGGAACCGGAAGTAAGGTAAGCCGCAGAAATGCCCGAACCTTCATGCCTAACCTGCAGAAACTGCGTATCGTCGTTGATGGCCATCCGCGCAAGGCCTATGTCTGCACCAGATGCATCAAAAAAGGCAAAGTAGTTAAGGCTTAAAGAAAATCTCTTTTACTTCTAAAAGAAGCGAATCTTCTCCCTGCCAACTATCTATCCCAAGACTATAGACTAAATCAATCTGTTGGGAATTTACCAAACTTTCCAAGGAAGAACCCATGCCAAAGGCAATAGCGGTTATGGTGTTCTTCCCGTCTGTAACCCAGAATTTTAGGGTATCGCGGGCTAGAACCTGCGGGGCCCCTTTTAATTTAAGGCCGGTACTGTAAAAAAGCGGCTGCGGGTTACCGCTGCCAAACGGCTCAAGTTTTCTTATTTCCCATGCTAAATCCCGGCTTAAATCTGCCAGAGACAACCGCATGTCAACTTCAATACTTGGCAAAAGATCTTCTATGGATAACCTCTGGTGCGCCAGCTTATTAATTTGGCTGCGGAAATCCTGAATATTGTCTTTATCTACTGATAAGCCTACAGCATGCTCGTGTCCGCCAAAGTTATGCAGAAATTCTTTACAATCCGCCAAGGCGTCAAACAAATGAAAATTCTTAATGGAACGGCCGGACCCCTTGCAAAACTTTTCCCCCAATGAAATAACAATTGTGGGGCGGTAAAACTGATCCGCAAGCTTTGAAGCCACTATCCCTAAGACCCCTTCATGCCACCCATGCTTGGCCACCACAATAACTTTATGCTCTTTAAAATTAACTTCCCGATTAATAATTTCTCTGGCCTCTTCAATGATCTGGGATTCTACTTTCTGACGCGAGCGGTTGGCAGATTCTATTTGGCTGGCTAAAACTTGCGCATTTTCCGGGTTATTGCTTAACAACAAATCCAGAGACAAGTGCGCGCTGTCCATTCTGCCGCTGGCGTTAATGCGGGGGCCCAAAATAAAACTTACATAATGTGAGCTCAAACGTTTGTTATTGAGACGGCTTGACTGCATTAATGCTTTTATTCCAACCCGGCTTGCGGAAAAAAGATTGTTCAAGCCTTCTTTGGCAATAATCCTGTTTTCCCCTGTCAAAGGCACCACATCAGCAATTGTGCCTAAACAAACCAAATCCAATAATTCGGCAAGATTCTCCCCGGTTAATGCCTGGCATAGTTTATAGGCTACCCCCACGCCGGCTAATTCCGGATAGGGATAACCGCTGCCTTCAATTTTAGGGTTGATCATGGCCTGGCACTGAGGCAACATATCTAAAGAGGGCTTATGATGGTCGGTAACCACAACCTCTATGCCATGTTGATTTAAGGCGTTTATCTCTTCATGGCTTGAAGTTCCGCAGTCTGCGGTAACAACAAGAGAAACATTCTTTGCTTTTGCAAGCGTTAAGATATCTTTATTAACCCCGTATCCGTGTTTAACCCGGTGAGGGATAAAAGAGAATGTATTTATCCCTAATTTATCAAAGGTTATCTTAAGCACCGCCAGTGACGTCACCCCGTCGGTATCATAATCACCGTGCAAAAGAACATTCTGCTTCTTGCTTTGGGCTTTTTTAATAAGATCCACGGCCTTATGCATATCCTTAAAAAGAAACGGGTCGTGCATTGATTTTAATTGGGGATTCAGGAAATTAACTGCTTCCTGAGAGGCTGTAATGCCGCGGTTTATCAGCACTTGCGCTAAAACAGAAGAAACGCCAATTTGGCTTTTCAGGGTTTTTTGCAAAAGTGCATCTTCAGGCGGGATATTCAAAATCTTGTGGCTTGGCATAAACCTTACATCTTCTCTGGCACAGACACTCCAGCTAATTCTAATCCTGCGGCAAGCACCACTCGCACTGCTTTTATTAAAGCTAATCTGGCGCAAGATAGTTTTTCATCTTCACAAAGCACGCGATGGCGGTCATAGAATTTATGAAAAGATTCGGCTAATTCCTGCAAATAAACAGTGATTAAATACGGATCCTGCGAATAACAGCAAATATCTAAAATACATAAAAACTGCCACAGCTTTGCCATTAACAAAAGCTCTTCCGGCTCTTTTAAAAGGCTTAAAATATCTGGGCTTATTTCTTGTTTCTCTGCGGCAGAACGCAAGATGCTGGATATGCGCGCGCAGGCATATTGGACATAATACACCGGATTTTCCGGGGTCTGCTTCTTGGCAATTTCAAGGTCAAAATCAAGGTGGCTTGAGACGCGGCGCATGATAAAGAAGAAACGGCTGGCGTCAATTCCCACCTCGTCTAATACCTCGCGCAAAGTAATATATTGCCCCTTACGGGTAGACATCTGCACAGGTTTTCCCGCGCGGAAGATCGTAGCAAGCTGCACGATTATAATAGAAAGAGTTTTAGGGTCATTGCCTAATGCCGCAACTGATGCCTTTAAACGGTTGATATAGCCGTGATGATCCGGCCCCCACAAATTGATCAACAATTTAAAACCCCTGCGGTATTTATCCAGGTGATAGGCGATATCCGGGGCAAGATAGGTCATGCTTTTATCGCTTTTTACTACTACCCTATCCTTATCATCTCCGAAATTTGTGGAAGAAAACCAAAGCGCCCCTTCCTTTTCATAAAGAGAGCCTTTTTCCTTAAGAAGCGCGAAGGCCTCTTCAATCTTGCCGCTTAGGCGCAAAGATTTTTGGCTATACCAGACATCAAACTTAACTCCAAAATCATCCAGTTCTTTTTTGATGATATCAAGGATATAATTCCCGGCGAAATCACCCAGGCCGGCTGTATTGATATTATTTTCTTTAACCTGGCGCGCAATATCAACAATATAATCTCCCTGATAATAATCCTCTGGAAAATCTATTTTCTCGCCGTTTAATTCCTTAAGCCTTAAACCCACTGACGCGCCTAATATATTTATCTGGTTACCTTCGTCATTTAGATAATATTCGCGGGTAACATCAAAACCCGTAAATTCAAGGATATTCGCCAGAACATCCCCCACCACCGCCTGACGCGCGTGCGCCACCGATAAACAGCCTGTGGGATTGGCGCTTACAAATTCAATAAGGACCTTTTGCTTATGCGCGCGATCACGCCTCAAAAAAGCCTTCCCTTGAGAAACTGCACCATAAACAAAAGAAGATAAGAATCCAACGCTAAAATAAAAATTCAAGAACCCCGGAGGGGCAACCTGCACTTTCTCAATTAAGCCGGACAACTCTGAAGAAGGCAATTTTTCCTGGATCTTCCGGGCAAGGCTTGAAGCAATCTCAAGCGGGGATTTCTTAAGCTGTTTGGCCAGCCTTAAACCGACGTTAGAAGACAACTGCCCAAAACGTTCGTCTTGCGGAATATCCAAAATAATCTCAAAGCCTTCGGGACAGATATCTTTTAGGCAATCTTTAATAAGATTACGGATTAAATCTTGTATATCTTTTTTCATAAATATTTAAGAAAGGAATATTTTTCTGCGATGTGTTTAAATTTTCCGCGGGACGCGCAATTTCTTGGCATTTGCCCATAGGCGCTCCAGGGCGTAAAACTCGCGCACAGGCTCATAGAAAACATGCACCACTATACTTGAATAATCAAGCACCAGCCACCCGGATTGGTCGCTTGACAAAACCGGCGCTAAAGGCCTGAGGCCATCTTTCTTTAAGTCTGAAAAGATGGCCTCAGCAATCGCATGCGCCTGGCGCATAGAAGTGGTGCTTGTGATAATAAAATAATCGCCGATACCGCTTGAAGCAGGCATCTGAAGGATGGCTAATTTACGCCCCTTCTTATCCTTAATAATAGACGCGATCCTAAATGCCAGTTTTTTGGTATCTATAATTACTTCCCCTTGAAAAGGAAAATTATTTCTTTCCTAAGATCTTATACATCCCCGTGCCGCAGTCAGGGCATTTGCCTTTCATTGCCAAGCGCTTATTCTTCATAGTAACCTTCTGCTCGTCTTTCATTTCTTTGCTGGCCTTACATTTAACGCAATAACCTTTTTCCGCCATGAAATCCTCCTTTTTGGTAAGAAATATGTATTAACAATAATAGCACAGCTTATCTAACCTGTCAATATCATCAAAACCATCACGCTTAAAGCATCTTCCCCTTAAGGGGCCTTAAGGTCTGCTTCTCTTCTATCTCCCCTACAATCTCCTCGATCAGGTCTTCTAAGGTGACCAAACCTTTAGTGCGCTTCTGATCATCCACAATAACCGCCATCTGGACCTTATCAGACTGAAACTTCTTTAATATTTCGCTTACCCGGGCGCGTTCATTCACAAAATAGGCATCGTGGATAAGGTCATTTATCAGGAACAATCCTCTGTCTCTTAAAATATAGAGCAGGTCCCTGGCATAAATAATCCCCACCACATTATCTAAAGAATCCTTAAACACCGGAAGCCGCGCGTGCCCCTGCTCCACAAAGATATTCAGAAGCTCATCAGGCTTGGCATTAATATTGATCCCGACCATCTTATCTTTGGGGACCATTACGTCGCTGACTTTAGTATCCCCAAACTCAAATATCCTTAAAAGCATCTTACGCTCTTCTTCAGTGACAAATCCTTCTTCGTTAGCCACATGGATCATGAAACGCAGCTCCTCTTCAGTGATAAGAGGCGAACGCTTGCCGGTTTTAAGCCCCAGCATCCTGATAATCAGGTTGCTGGAAAAACTGAAAATAGATATCAAGGGCTTAAAAGCCTTAAGTATGAATTCCCAAATCGGGGCGGTGATCAAAGCGATGCGCTCGCTGAATTTAATAGCGATTACTTTAGGGGTAATTTCACAAACAATAACTATGAATAAAGCGGTGCTGACGGTGGCGATTATTATCCCCCACTTATACCCGAACAAAGATACGCATAAAGCTGTAACCAGCGCCGAGATAGCAATATTCACAAAGTTATTAAATACTAATATCGCTGCCAAAAACCTATCCATTTTCTGGATCAGCCGCTGGACGCTTTCGCTGTTTCTTACCTTCTGGGAGATCATATGGCGCAGGCGGATCTTGCTTAAACTGATAATTGCTGTTTCGGTGGCGGAAATAAGAAAAGACAGGCAGGCAAAAACAAACAAGATTGCCGTTAAAGAGGGAATGGATAGAAATTTCTCTACACCAGATGTCACAATGACAACCTTTCTTTGATTTTAGCTTCTTTCCCTTTAAGGTCTCCAATCAAAGCTAAGTTTATATATTTTTCCTGAAATACGATCCTGGCAACTTCATTAATTTGCCCTAGGCTGACCTTTTTAACCTTGTCTATAACCTGATTAAGCTTATATATCTTGCCGCAGACCGCGCTTGATTCGCCTATCCAAAGCATGCTATCCATGGTTTCTTCAAAGGCCAAAGACAACTGCCCCAGATAAAAATCTTTAGAACGGCGTAATTCATCTTGGGAGACGTAATTATTTTTTATCTTTTTTAGCTCTTTAAAAATAAGCTCTAATGCCGGAAAAAGTTTGTTATTGTCCACTCCGGCATGCACCACAAAGGCGCCGGTATCCTGAAAACGCTTTGCGGTACTTGCGATCTCATAGGCTAAGCCTCTTTTTTCGCGCACCTGCTCAAAAAGGCGGCTTGACATATTGCCGCCCAAAATAATATTTAACAAACCCAGCGCGTATCTTAAGGGGTGTTCCCGCTCTAAACTGTGAAAACCCAAAGCTAAATGCACCTGCGCGGTATCTTTATTTAATATGTTCAACGCCGGCTCTTTTTGAGCGGGCTTAAAAACAATATAACCATTCGGCTCTGATCTTTTAAGCCCGGAGAAAATAGTTTTAAATTTTCGCGCTAATTTCTCATGCCCTACTTTCCCGCAGGCGCTAATTACAATATTTGAGGCGTTGTAATGCGTTTTCTTGAAATCTAGAATATCACTTCTTTTCATCGCGGAAATAGTTTCAACAGAGCCTAAGATACTTTCGCCTAAAGGATGACGCGGCCACAAAATATTATCCAACAACTCATGCACATAACTTTGCGGCAGGTCCTGATACATCTTTATTTCTTCTAAGATAACCGTTCTTTCTTTCTCAATTTCAGAAGCCAAGAAAAGCGGGTTTAAGACCATATCCGAAAGAACATCCAAAGAAGTATCCAAGTGTTCCGCAGGGGTCTTGACCAGATAACAGGTAACCTCCTCGGAAGTAAAGCCGTTTAACGTTCCTCCCACGCCTTCAATGGCTTCTTTAAGCCTGCGGCAGGAATATTTTTTACTGCCCTTAAAAAGCAGATGCTCTATAAAATGCGCTGCCCCTTTAATCTTACCCTCTTCATTGCGGCCGCCGACTTTTATAAATATCCCCAATGATGCCGAGCGCATTCTAGGCATCGCAGCTGTTACAAGCCTTAGGCCATTATCAAAAGTTGTTTTTTGATACATCTATTTTCCTTTCAGTTCCCTTACAAACAAAGACACTTTTTTAACAAGAGAAGTATGTCCTGAATTCTCCTTTATCTTCTTAACAATAGCGCTTCCGATAATTACTCCGTCGGAGAAACTGGATACCTGCTTGACCTGTTTTGGAGTAGATATGCCAAACCCCACGCACACAGGCAAAGACACAAGCCTTTTTAGCCTTAAGGCGTCTTTCTTTAAACTGCCGGAAATATCCTTTCTTGCTCCAGTAACTCCGGTTGTGGAAACATAATAAATAAAACCTCTTGAAGAAGAGGATATCTTTTGAATCCGCGCTTCTTTGGTTGTGGGAGAAGCAAAGAATATAGTATCGATTGCGTATTTGCGGCAGGCTTTAATAAGGCTGCCTGCTTCCTCGCAAGGCAAATCCGGCACGATCAACCCATCAACGCCAACCGCATGAGCGTTTCTAACAAATCTTTCTTCTTGATAAGAAAATACGGGATTATAATAAGTCATCAAGCAAATAGGGACCTGGCTTTTAGCGCGCACTTTCTTTACAAGGGCAAAGATATCATCTAAATTAACCCTTCCCTCTAAAGCCTTTTGCGACGCCTCTTGTATTACTGGACCGTCGGCAATCGGGTCAGAGAAAGGAACCCCGATCTCAATAATATCAACACCGGATTTTTCAAACGCCAGAATCAAATCACCTGTTATTTTTAAATCCGGATATCCCGCGGTCAAAAACGCGATAAACGCTTTTTTACCTTCCTTGCGCAATTGTTTAAATTTTCTATCAATCCTATTCATGTTTAATCCTTAAAATCAGCTGTAAGCTGTAAGCTGTAAGCTGTAAGTTATAAGCTAAAAACAATAAAATAAATACTAACTGCTATACTGTTTCAACTCTTCAGTAACAATGCCCATATCCTTGTCGCCTCGGCCAGACAGACAAACAATTACCGAGGCGCCGCGGAATTTACGCGCGTGTTTTTGTAAATAGGCTATTGCATGGCTTGATTCTAAAGCCGGGATAATTCCTTCAGTCTGGGAAAGAAGCTGAAAACCTGATAAGGCCTCTTTATCAGTAACCGCGTAATATTGGGCTCTTTTAATATCCTTATAATAGGAGTGCTCTGGCCCGACACCGGGATAATCTAACCCTGCGGAAACAGAGTGCGTTAAGCTTACCTGGCCATCTTTATCCTGTAAAAGATAGGATTTAGAGCCATGCAGTACCCCTGGTTTAGCGCTTACTAAAGTAGCCGCGTGTTTTCCAGTAGACAAACCATAACCGGCCGCTTCAACCCCGATAAACTTTACTTTTCTATCATTGAAAAATGGATAAAACAAGCCCATGGCGTTACTGCCGCCTCCCACACAAGCTACTAAATAATCGGGAAGAGATTTTTCTTTGAGCAGAAACTGCGCGCGCGCCTCCCTGCCGATCACTGCCTGAAAATCCCTGACCATCTCAGGATACGGATGCGGGCCGGCAACAGTGCCGATAACATAATGGGTATCGCGCACATTAGTCACCCAATCACGAAGCGCTTCGGTCATGGCGTCTTTTAAAGTTTTAGAACCGCTTGCAACAGGAACAACCCTGGAGCCCAACAGGCGCATGCGAAAAACATTTAATTTCTGCCGCTCCATGTCCTCTTCGCCCATATAAACCGCGCATTGCAAACCAAATAATGCCGCAACTGTCGCGGTTGCCACCCCATGCTGCCCGGCGCCAGTTTCCGCAATTATGCGCTTCTTTTTCATCCCTACCGCGATAAGCCCCTGGCCTAAGGTATTATTTATTTTATGCGCTCCCGTATGCAAGAGGTCTTCTCTTTTAAGATAAATTCTCTTTATCCCTAATGCACGGCTTAAGTTGCCTGCCAAATATAAAGGCGTAGGCCTGCCAGCGTATTCTTTAAGATAATATTTAAGCTTATCTTTAAATTGCTTATCTTTTTTTATTTTACGGTAGAATTCATCAAGTTCATCCAGGGCATAAACAAGCGTCTCCGGGACGAACCTGCCGCCGAATAAACCAAAATGCCCTTTTTTATCTGGTAAAGCCATTTTTACCTGTTCCTATTTATAATTTTCATCTGACGCATGAATTTTGTTATCTTAACGCGGTCTTTTTCTCCGGCAGACTTCTCTAAACTTGTTGAAACATCAACCCAATCTGGCTTGACCTTCTTAAAGGCCTTAGTAAGATTGCCCGCGTTAATCCCGCCAGAAAGAAAAACTTTCTTGCCCGGAAATTTCTTTTCTTTTAAAAGCTCCCAGTTAAAAACCTTCCCTGTGCCGCCGTATTTACCAGACAATTTATCGAATAAACATCCCCACACCGGATATTTATTCACCAGACCAAAATTAAAATCTCTGCCTACGCGAAATGCCTTAATTATTTTATAGCCTTTGAATTTCTTGCAAAATTCTAAAGATTCATTGCCGTGAAACTGCAATATGCCTAATCCGCAGAGCTTCGCGGCCTTTTTAACCTGTTCTTCTTTCGCGTTTACAAATACCCCGACGGCCTTAACCTTTTTAGGCAGACTGGAAATAATGAAAGCCGCCCTTTCGGCTGTTATATAGCGCGGGCTTTTTTTGTAGAATATAAAGCCTACTGCGTCTGCTCCGGAAGATACAGCAGAAAGCGCGTCTTTTAAATTAGTAATCCCGCAGATCTTGGCTTTTAATCGTGGGCTCATATTACCAGCTCATCAACTCTTCAATCTGTGCCCTAATATTAGGCGCGCGCATAATAGCTTCCCCGATTAAAACCGCTTGAGCCCCTAATATCTTCAAAAACATGATATCCTGCCTGGATTTTATCCCGCTTTCTACTACCACAACTCTGTCTTTAGGGATAAGGGGGAAAAGTTTTTCTGTAGTCTTAAAATCAACTTCCAGGCTATGCAGATTGCGGTTATTTATTCCGATAGCAAAATTAACTAATTTTGGGGCATTTTTTACCTTAATAGCTTGCTGCGGATAAGGGACTTTTAAGTTCAATATTTTCTTAAGCTCTTTTTCATCGTGCACCTCAACCAAACAAGACATTCCTAATTGACAAGCAACCTGCACAAGTTGGATTAAGATATCTTTAGTTAATAGATCCGCGATTAAAAGCACTGCGTCAGCCCCCCAGGCGCGCGACTCATATACTTGGTAGGGATCAAAAATAAAATCTTTGCGCAACACCGCCACCTGCACGGTATTTTTTACTTCTTCCAGATACACTAGGCTTCCCTGAAAGAAATCCTCTTCAGTTAAAACAGAGACCGCCTGGACGCCTGTTTCCTGATAAACGCGCGCGATATCCAGATGATTAAAATCTTCGCGGATAACCCCTGCTGAAGGAGAGGCTTTTTTAATCTCAGCGATCAAAGAAATCTGCTTAGGTTTATTGATTGCTTCTAAGAAATTACGCGCTGGGGGGATTTGCGCGATTTTTTCATTAAGCGCTTCAAGGGTAACCTGTTGTTTTGATAACTCCAGGCGCTGTTTCTTTTGCGCGACAATATTCTTTAAAGTATCCGGCTTGGCCATATATTAATGAAACCTCTTAAGAGCGTTAAATTTATCCATTGCCTGGCCGCTATCTATTGAGCTTTTAGCCAACTCTACGCCATCTTTTATAGAAGATACTTTATTAGCAGCATAAAGCCCGCAGGCAGCGTTTAATACCACAATATCCCTCTTAGGCGAATGCTTTCCCTGTAATATCTCTAAAATAATAACCGCGTTGTCCAGCGCATCGCGGCCTAAGATATCTTCTCTCTTAGCCGCAGGCATCCCAAAATCTTGCGCGCAGACCTGGTATGTCTTTATTTGACCATCTATTAATTCCGCGATAAAAGTCTTACCGCAAATGCTTGCTTCATCAAGCCCGTCTTCGCTATACATAACCAGGGCATGAACGCTTCCTAGCTTCTTCAAGACATCTGCCACTGGGATAAGCCACTTTTTATCATAGACCCCGATTATCTGATGCCGGGCAAACGCGGGGTTACTTAAAGGCCCCATCAGGTTAAAGATCGTCTTTGTGCCGATAGCTTTTCTTGCCGGCATAGCGTGTTTCATTGCCGGATGGAAATTAGGGGCAAAAAGAAAAACAATGCCTATCTGTTCCAAACAACGGCAGGCATCAATGGCAGAAATATTGATATTTATCCCCAGCGCCTCTAAGACATCGGCGCTTCCGGATTTGCTGGATACCGAACGGTTGCCATGTTTAGCCACTTTTACTCCACAGGCGCTTACCACAATAGATGCCGCGGTAGAAATATTAAAAGTCCCAGAGGCATCGCCTCCGGTGCCGCAGGTATCTAAAATAATATCATCGCCGGTCTTAACCCGGCACACATAAGAACGCATCACATCTACCGCGGCAGAGAGCTCTTCCACAGTTTCTCCCTTATCGCGCAAACTTGATAGAAACAAAACAATATCTTCTGTCTTAACTTGCCCCGACATAATCTGGCGCATCGCTTCAAGCATTTGCTTGAAATCCAAATCTTTCTTGCTTTTAAGCAATTCAATCGCCTGATCAATCATATCTTTAAAAAATTCTCCAAAAGTTTCTTGCCCTGCTTGGTTAAAATAGACTCGGGATGGAATTGCACCCCAAAAACCGGATATTTATTATGCGCCAAACCCATGATCTCTTTATCTTTAGTCCAAGCTGTGATACTTAAGCATTCGGGCATCGTATCTTTACAGGCAACAAGGGAATGATAACGGGTTGCCTCAAACGGATTAGAAAGTTTCTTAAAAATATCCTTGCCATTATGATAAATCATGGAAGTTTTTCCGTGCATAAGATTCTTGGCGGCTGTTATTTTAGCGCCATAAGAATAAGCGATTGCCTGATGCCCTAAACAAACCCCTAAAATAGGGATCTTCCCGGCGAGATTGCGGATAACTTCAACAGAAATTCCGGCATTTTCCGGCCTTCCGGGCCCGGGAGAGATAACAATCTTCGCGGGCTTTAGTTTATTTATCTCTTCAAGAGTTATTTTATCATTGCGGTAAACCAAAACATTGGCCCCCAACTCTGCTAAATACTGCACTAAGTTATAGGTAAAAGAATCATAATTATCGATCATTAAGATCATACCGCTATTCCCTCTCCCGGCTTATTCTGGCCCCTAAACTCTGCAACTTAGCCTCCATTTTTTCATAACCGCGCTCCAGGTGATAGATACGCGATACAGAAGTTTTTCCTGATGCCACCAGCCCCGCTAAAACCAAACAGGCGCTAGCTCGCAAATCCGATGCCATAACCGGAGCCCCGGAAAGTTTTTTCACTCCGGAGATTATCGCGTAGGGGCCCTCTCTCTGGATCTGCGCACCCATACGGTTAAGTTCGGCAACATGCATAAATCGGTCAGGGTATATTTTCTCAGTAACTACGCTTATCCCCGGAATAACCGACATCAAGCTCATCATCTGCGCCTGCATGTCCGTCGGAAAACCCGGATGAGGCAAGGTAGTAATATTCATCGGTTTTAGTTTCTTGCGGCAAGAAACGCGCAGGCTATTGTTGTGCGCCGAAATACCGGCTCCTGATTCCTGCAATTTGTCGATCAACGCTCCCAAATGAGACGGGATCACATTATGAATTTTAATATCGCCGCGCGTAATTAACGAGGCCAATATGAATGTCCCGGCTTCAATCCTGTCGGGAATAACTTTATGTTCAGCCCCATGCAAATGCTTTACCCCTTCTATTTCAATTGTTGGAGTGCCGTGGCCCTTGATCTTAGCTCCCATCTTGATCAAAAACTCTGCCAGATCCGATACTTCCGGCTCGCAGGCAGCGCATTCAATAATGGTCTTTCCTTGCGCCAGGCAGGCGGCCATCATCACATTATCTGTGGCAAGTACCGACGATCCATAAACTCCGCCCAGATAGACATGGGCGCCCTTAAGCCTGGGGGCATTAGCTATAACATAACCGGATTCAATGGTTATTTCCGCGTTTAGGCTCTTTAAACCTTTAATATGCAGGTCTACGGGCCTGACCCCAATAATACATCCCCCGGGAAGCGATACTTTGGCTTTTTTTAATTTACCGACCAAAGGCCCCAAAACACAAAAAGACGCGCGCATGGTTGAAACAAGTTTGTAATCGGCAATGTAGCTGGTGGATTTGGCCTGGGAAATAATCGCTGTCCCTTTTTCATACTCCACGTTCTTGCCTAAAGCGCGCAAGATCTTAAACATGGTATTTGTGTCACGCAGGTCCGGAACGCTTCTTATGATACAGGCATCGTCAGTTAATAGTGTGGCAGCTAATATCGGCAGGCTTGAATTCTTGGCCCCCGATACAGTAACTTCTCCGGTTAATCTAACTCCGCCCTCAATTGTTACTTTATCCATAACTTTTATCCTTGCGCTATGACGAAGCGGTTATACTGCTGGTAATCCTTGACTTTTTTTACTATTTTAAGTTTATTTTGCTTCTTAAAAATATCCTCTATTTGGGATAACTGATCAAACCCGATCTCCAAGACAAGAAAACCTCCGCTTTCTAAGAATTCGCCGGCAGAAGGAATAATCTTCTTATAGAAATAAAGCCCGTCTTCACAGCCGTCTAAAGCTAATCTCGGCTGGCATTTTACTTCCGGCTCTAAACGCTTAATATCGCCTGTTCTTATATACGGGGGATTACTCACAATTATATCATATTTACCAGATTCGCAAGATAAACAGGAAAAAATATCGCTTTCTATAAAATCAATTTCTACATTATGCATCTTAGCGTTTTCACTTGCTTGTTTCAAGCAGACAGGCGAAATATCTACCGCGGAAATCTTAGCCAACGGCAACATTTTCGCTAAAGATACTGCGATACATCCGGAGCCGGTGCCAATATCAAGGATCTTTGGATTCTTTGAGGCAAGCTTCAAAGTTTCTTCAACTAAAATTTCGGTTTCTGGACGCGGGATCAAAACATCGGGTGAAACCTTAAATTCTAAGCCCATAAATTCGGTTTTCCCTAAAATATATTCTATAGGCTGGCCGTTTATCCTGCGTTTAATGACAGAAGAAAGATACTCTGCCTGCTGGGCAGTGATCGGCTTGTCCCAATTAAGATATAATTTTTCCCTGGAAAGATTGGTTATTTCAGAAAATAAAACTTCTGCCTCATTCATTTTTAGCTTCTCTTTGCTTTTCCTGCGATGCCTTGATTATTGCGTCGGATAATTCTTCAAGGTCCCCATTTAAGATCGCCTCAAGCCGGTAAAGAGTCAAATTAATCCTATGATCTGTGACCCGGCGGTCCGGATAATTATAGGTGCGGATTTTCTCGCTTCTGTCGCCTGTGCCTACTTGCGAACGCCTCTCGTCAGCTACTTTCTTGCTATCCGCCTGCTGTTTCATATCCAGAATTTTTGCCCCTAACACGCGCATAGCTTTAGCTTTGTTCTTGATTTGCGAGCGCTCGTCCTGACAAGCCACGACCACGCCCGTAGGAATATGGGTAATGCGCACAGCAGAATCGGTTTTTTGCATATGCTGTCCGCCCGGTCCAGAAGAACGATAGGTGTCAATTTTTAGATCCTTAGGCTCAATCACCAGATCCACTTCTTCGGGTTCAACTAAAACCGCCACCGTCGCGGTTGAAGTATGCACTCTTCCCTGGGATTCAGTCTCCGGAACCCGCTGCACTCGGTGCACCCCGCTTTCAAAACGAAGCCGCTTATAACAATGGTCTCCCTGCACGCTAAAAACAACTTCTTTAAAACCTCCCAATTCCGTGGGATGCGAAGACAATAGCTCAACCACCCATCCTTTTTGAGCAGCGTATTGAGAATACATGCGGTAAAGGTCAGCGGCAAAAAGCGCCGCTTCCATGCCTCCTGTGCCCTGACGGATTTCCATGATAATGCCGCGGTTTAAGTCTTTATCTTCTTCAACAAGCTGTTTCTCAAGCTGCTGAACAATCATATTCTTTTTCTCAACAAGAACAGGTAGCTCCTTCTTCACCAGGTCAATAAAATCCTTGTCGTGCTGTTTGGCAAGTTCGCTTTCCAAATCACGGATTTCCTGATCTGCCTGTTTATATTGACGGAACAGTTCTACCTGCGGCCTTATAGAAGCAAGCTCCTTGGCAAGCTTCTGGTATTGAGACTGATTATTGGCAACATCATTCTGCCCCAGAAGCGCTTCTATTTCCTGATAGCGTTTATCCGCTTTTTCCAGCTGTTTAAACATAGTAAAGTAAATGTAAAATTAAGAATTAAAAATGAAAAATTAAAACAAAAACTAAAAATATTAAATATCTAACAAAAACTTGTTTATGGACTAAAAACTGCATTGTTTTGGCCTTTGTTTTGATCTTAAATTTTTAACTTTGAATTTTTAATTTTTATTTTTTACTGTATTTCTTCAAAAACTTATCCACTCTTCCTGCGGAATCCACAAATTTCTGCTTGCCGGTAAAAAATGGATGGCAGCTTGAGCAAACCTCTACTCTGATATTGGGCTTAGTGGAACGGGTGTGGATAGTATTCCCGCAAGCACAAATAATAACCGCGTCTTGATATTTGGGATGAATTTTGTCTTTCATGGTAAAACCTCCTTGTTGTTTAGCGCAAAACTAAAAGCGCAAAGCGTAAAATTAAAGTGTAAAATTCAAAACGTTTTTAATTTTTAATTATGGTTTTACGTTTTTCGTTTTACTTTTTACGCTTTTATTATTGGTTCATACTGTTTAGAAACTCTTCGTTGTTCTTTGTTTTAGACAGCTTCCCGATCAAAAGCTCCATTGCCTCAACATTGTTTAATTCATTTAAAACTTTGCGCAAGATCCACGCCCTCTGCAAAACCTCCGGCTTTAATAAAAGCTCCTCGTGCCGGGTATTTGAACGCTTAATATCAATCGCCGGATAGATGCGCCGCTGGAACAAATTACGGTCAAGCTGGATTTCCATGTTACCGGTGCCTTTGAATTCTTCAAAGATGACTTCATCCATGCGGCTGCCGGTATCTACGAGGGCGGTTGCGATAATCGTCAATGATCCGCCTTCTTCAATTGCGCGCGCGGCTCCAAAGAAGCGTTTCGGTTTCTGCAAGGCATTAGAATCAATCCCGCCTGATAAAACCTTGCCGCTGTGCGGGACAACCGAGTTGTAGGCGCGGGCCAAACGGGTAATACTGTCCAAAAGGATCACTACGTCTTTTTTATGCTCCACCAGCCTCTTGGCCTTTTCCAAAACAATTTCCGCTACCTGCACGTGCCTTTCCGGCGGCTCATCAAAGGTAGAAGAAATTACTTCTCCTTTTACATGCCGCTGCATATCGGTGACTTCTTCCGGGCGTTCGTCAATCAAAAGGACAATCAGCGCCACATCGGGATTATTTCCGGTAATAGCATTAGCGATTTTCTGCAGTAACACTGTTTTCCCGCTGTATGGCTGGGCGACAATTAAGCCGCGCTGCCCCTTGCCAATAGGAGTCAACAGGTCCATAATGCGCATGGATACTTCAGAGGGGGCAGTTTCCAGATTAAAACGTTCTTGCGGGTATACAGGAGTTAAGTTATCAAAAAGCGTCTTGTCTTTTGCCACCTCTGGATTCTCAAAATTCACCGCCTCTACTTTAAGAAGGGCAAAATATTTCTCGCCCTCTTTGGGCGGGCGGATTTCACCACTTACCGTATCTCCGGTCCTTAAATCAAATTTCCTTATCTGCGAGGGAGATATATAAATATCGTCGGGACAGGGCAGATAATTATAGTTAGACGATCTTAAGAAACCAAAACCTTCGGGCAGTATTTCCAAGGTGCCTTCCCCGAACATCAAGCCCTCTTTTTCCGCCTGGCCCTGCAGGATCTTAAAGATCAATTCCTGTTTTCTTAAACTGCCGAAACCGTTAACATTAAGCTCTTTGGCTAATTTGTTAAGCTCCGGTATTTTCATTTCCTTTAACTTCCTTATATCTAACTTCTCCACAAACTCCTCCTTATTTGCATAACTTGTTGCTTTGTTTTCTTTAATGTCGCGTTATTATCTATAATCAAATCAGCAAAGCGCATTTTTGTTTTCGGCGCAAGCTGCATTTTATTCCTTGATCCTATCTGGGCCTTATTTAATCCATCTCTTTTCTTAAGCCGCAGAAATATTTTATCCTTGGAGGCTTTGACAAAGATTATTTTATCTGCCAATCTTGATAATCCCGCCTCAATAAGTAGCGGCGCGTCTAAAATAACCGTCTTGGATCTTGCCTTTTTGATTTTTTTCTTTACCGCGCCAATTATCCAAGGATGGGTGATGCGGTTTAAGGCCTCTGTTCTTTTCTTATTTGTAAAAACAATCTCGGACAATTCTTTACGGGCAAATGTGCCAAATTCTTTTAACAAGAGCTTCTTTATAACCGGATCTTTTAAGGCCTGGTGCGCGATTTTATCCGCGTTAACTAATTCCAGCGGCCTTCCAGCCAAAAGCTTGGCTACGGTGGTCTTTCCGCTTCCAAAACACCCCACCACTGCTATTATTTTCTTATCCCCAAAACCCATCTAATTTTTCTTCTTGGCGGTTTTATATAATTTAATATATTCCCCGGCTGACTGCTCCCAGGAAAAATCTTCACTCATCGCCTTTTTAACCAAAGCGCTCCATGATTTCTTATTGTTA
Organism: Candidatus Omnitrophota bacterium; assembly: GCA_025453395.1. Taxonomy (NCBI): domain Bacteria; kingdom Pseudomonadati; phylum Candidatus Omnitrophota; species Candidatus Omnitrophota bacterium. The sequence continues at coordinate 81,357 of JALOQK010000005.1, read as the reverse complement.
AACGCTTTTATAGCGCAAGACACAGTTGAAAGAAGCGCGTCTTTTGAATAAATATCAAAAACAAAACCATTCTTGCTGTTTACGGTATCGGCCAAACCGCCGGTCTTAAAAACTACCGGGATAGTGCCGTATTTTAAACTAATCAACTGCCCTAAGCCGCATGGCTCATAACGCGAAGGCATCAAAAATAGATCCGAGCCGGCATAAATCTTATGGGCTAAGACATCATCAAATTTAAGGTTCAAAGAAATTACCTTTGGGTATTTCTTTGCCATGTCCAAAAGTAACTTATGATATTTTTCCTCTCCGGTGCCCAGGATCACAAGCTGCAGGCCCATCTTGCAGATATTCTCAATGCCTTGGGCTAAAATATCAAAACCTTTTTGCCCGGCTAAGCGCGAAACAATGCCAAAAAGCGGCGTATCTTTATTAACCGGGAAACCGCAGGCCTTTTGCAGATCATTTTTACAATCCGCTTTCCCTGTTAGATTAGCAATACTGAATTTCTTTGCCAAGGCTTTATCTTTTGCCGGATCCCAAATCTGATAATCCAAGCCATTGACTATCCCGAAAAGCGAATCCTTTCTTTTCGTCAAAACTCCTTCTAATCCAAAACCAAATTCCTTGGTCTGTATTTCCTGGCTGTAGGTGCGGCTTACGGTATTGACCTTATCGGCGAATTCTATCCCGCCTTTTAAAAGGTTTATTTTATCGTAGTATTCCAGCTGCTCAATATTAAAATACCCCCAGTCCAGTCCTAACTTTGGATATTCATCTTTGGCGAAAAGGCCCTGGTATCCGATATTATGAATGGTTAAAACACTTGATGTGGATTTATAAAACGGATCATCACGGTAAATCGTCTTTAGGTAAACAGCTGCCAGACATGCCTGCCAATCATGCACATGGATTATATCAGGGCGAAAATCAATTTCTTTCAATAGCTCAAGCGCTTTCTTGGAATAAAAACTAAAACGTTCAAGATTATCTTTGTAATCGCCAGTTTTATCCATATATAAGGCGTCGCGGTTAAAATAAAGGTCGTTTTCCAGGAAATAAACCTTAACATTCTTGCCGATTACCGAACACCAGAGGCCGTCTTTTATTTTCTTTAAATTAAACTTGCCCTCGCGGGTGATCTTATAAAAAGGCGTAATAATTACAACTTCCTGCTGGGCTTCTTCAAGGGCAATTGGCAATGCTCCGGCAACATCCGCTAACCCGCCTGTTTTAGCAAAAGGCACAACTTCTGAAGCGCATACAGCTATCTTCATTTTGCCGCCTCCATTTCTAACCAGTTGTTTCCGCTTTTGACACTGACCACTAACGGGACATCTAATTTTAACGCAGCTTCCATCTTCTGGCGGATTAAATCCACAAAATTCCGCTTTAAATCTTCTTTTGCCGTATTAAATACAAGTTCATCGTGGATCTGCAAGATCATCTTGGAATTAAAATTCCTGGATGAGATTTCTTTGTGAATATCTATCATGGCGAGTTTCATTAAATCGCTTGCTGTGCCCTGCACAGGGGTATTTACCGCCTGCCGCTGGGCAAAAAAACGCAACCCCTGGTTCTTATCGTTTATCTGCGGCAGGTATCTGCGCCGCCCTAAAAGCGTAGTTACAAAGCCCTGGGTCTGGGCCAAAGCTATCTGTTTATCAATGTAATCTTTTACCCCGGGGTAACGCGAAAAATAAGCGTCAATAAAATTTTGCGCCTTTTCAACCGGAATATGCAGGTCTTTAGACAACCCCCAAGAGCTTAACCCGTAGATAATCCCAAAGTTTATCCTCTTGGCCACATCACGCATAGAAGAATCTACTTTCTCTTCGAGGGTATCATATATCAAAGAAGCGGTTATCTTATGCACGTCTTTGCCGCTTAAAAAAGCATCGGTTAGTGTTTTATCGGCGCATAAATGCGCCAAGACGCGCAATTCTATCTGTGAATAATCAAAGGAAACCAAAACGCTTTCCTTATCAAAACAAACAATTGCCTTTCTAACTTGGCTGCCTAATTCCGTTTTAATGGGGATATTCTGCAGATTAGGCGAACTTGAGCTTAATCTTCCGGTTTCAGTACCGGTCTGATTAAAAGAAGTGTGCACAAAATCATTAGCATCCGCCAGCTCAGGCAAAACATCCACATAGGTATTCTTTAATTTAACAAGCTGCCGGTATTCTAAAAGCATCTTGGGTAATTCATGCTCTAAGGCCAAGCGGGTTAAGACTTCTTCGTCAGTAGACGGGCCGGTCTTGGTTTTCTTTACTATCGGAAGCTTCAACTCTTGGAATAAAACCTCGCCCAACTGTTTGGGAGAATTAATATTAAATTCCCTTCCGCTAACCTTATAAATTCCAGCGATAAGTTTTTCTAACTTGCCGTCTATTTTGCCGGAAAGTATTTTTAGGAATCTTTTATCTATTTTAATGCCGGTTATTTCCATGCTGGATAAAACTTCTACAAGCGGCATTTCAATCTTATAAAAAAGGTCAAGCAGCGACTTTTCTTCTAAATCCCGCCTTAATCTATCTTTCAATAAGAAAACAGTTTCCACGCCTTGCGGATTACTGCCCAAGTATTCTAAGGATAAATCCTCTAAACTATAACCGGACTCCGCAGGATTTAAGACATAGCAAGCCAGCATAGTATCAAAATTTATGCCTTGCAGAAAAATCCCCTCTTTAGAAAGAGCTAATTTTAGATTTTTTAGATCATGCCCGGACTTTTTGATCTTGCTGTCTTCTAGGGCATTTTTTATTTGCGCGATATCCGAAACAACAAAGGCCTGGCCAGCGCAAAGAAATGAAAACTTGCTATCCGGGGCAACACTTAAGATCAATTCCGGATCCTTGCGCAGTAATTTTGCAATTTCTTCACAAGATAATACGGGTAAATCTTTTAGCGCCTGGCCTTCAGCAACCTGGCCTTCAGCAGCAAGCAGGCCTTTAAGGAATTTCTTAAACTCTAACTTGCGGAAAATCTCGGCAAGCTCTTTTTTATCCTCTTTGCCCAAAGATAAATCATCAAAATCAAACTCCAGCTCTACAGGTTGATTCAAAAAGGATAATTCCCTAACCAATAGGATAGTCTGGGTATTGTGCTTGATAGATTCTTTTAATTTCTCTTTTTTTAAAGAGTCCACTTTCTCAATAAGCTTCTGGGCACTTCCAAACTGCTTGATCAAATCTACCGCGGTTTTCTCTCCCACGCCCGGAACCCCGGGAAGATTATCCGCGGCGTCTCCCATTAAACTTAAAACATCGGGGATCTGCTCTGGGGCAATCCCATAACGCTCCAAGACTTTTGCTTTATCATAAAGCGTGCCGCTATCTTTATAGGGACTAAAAACAAAGGTGTCCTCATCAACCAACTGCAGCATATCTTTGTCAGAGCTAACGATTGTAGAAACAATGCCTTTTTTCTTGGCAAGTTTTGCGATATGGGCGATAAGGTCATCTGCCTCAAGCCCCTCTTTTTCAAAGATCTTTACTCCCATCGCTTTAACAATATCCTTAATAAAGGGGATTTGGCTTTTTAAAGGGTCCGGCATCTCCGGCCGCTGAATCTTGTATTCCTTAAACTTATCCTGACGAAAGGTTTTGCGTGAAATATCAAAACACGCTGCCAAGTAATCCGGCTGATGATCTTCTATGATCTTCTTTAAAATATTGGTAAAGCCGTAAATCGCGTTTGTCGGCTGGCCGGAAGAAGTGCTCAAGCCGGGCAAGGCATAGAAAGCTCTATAACAAAAAGCCGTAGCATCAATTAGGTATAATCGTTTTGGGACCATATTATGGCAGGGCCATTAACTATGCTATTTATCTTGGGGAAACCTCTGCAAGGTTAAGGTGAGATACTTTTACTATATCTTATTATAAGCCCTAACCTTACATGCGTCAAGCCAAAATTATATCAAAGCATCCATGCTTAAAGCAGGGTGTTTTACCTTTTCTAAAAACACAAGCAATTCTTCGGATGAAACAGCGACTGTTTCATCGGCTATTTTCTCTAAAAAATCAGGTTCGCCTATTTCTTCGCTTCTCTTTTTTAATTTATCCGCTAGTAATTCCTTTAGCTCTTTGGGCATCCAGACTAAACGCTTCAAGCCGCCTTCAGCAGAAATAAATTTTTTGCTGGCGATATAAAGCTTGCCTACGCCTAAGAATCCCGGAGTCTGCACCCCTCCTCCAACCGAACCGGCTAAGGTGGTAAAAGTCATCCCGCTTGGGGTCATCCCGGAGAAATCACGATTCACTACCATTACCCCGTTTGCCTCCGGGACGATAGCCACAATACACTCAAAACATCCGCAGGAAGACTGCGGAGAATCCATCAAAGAATACATACTTACCTTATCAATAGTCTTGTTAGATTTGTTATACATAAACTTATTGGTATTTTCCCATTGGCCAAGGCGCGCGTCTAACAATTGCCCTTTTAAAATCGGCTGATTGGGCCCGGTAGGCGTAATCTCATAGGATGCTTTGCCGTCTAACCACGAATAAGCTCCGCATAGGCCCAAACGCTCTGGGGTAATAATGCATAAGTGATTAGGAGCAAATGACTGGCACAATAAACATGAATAAAAAGTATCCACGCTTTCATCAGTCATGCCGCGTAAACGTTCGTCGCGGGCATCATAAGATTTTTTTGCTTCCGGCAACAACTGCCCTACGTCTTCTATTTTAGTATATAGCTTGACCTGCACTTTATCTACAATTGCGCTATATTCCTGATGCAACATCGCATGCAGGATAACCCCGATATGCTTCAGGCGAAAACCTTTAACAAAAGCATCCTTAGAAATACGGATCCAGTTCATTTCCCGCTGGCCCACGTGCATTAAGCCCATGGCGTAATTCACAAAACGGTGGATTTGCCGCTCTAAGATCGGCTCAAAATCTTTTTGCATCTTTCTTCCGGCAACTTCTACAATAATAGCAAGCGGTAAAGACTTCTTTCCTGCCGGCAGATTATCCACATCCGGCCCAATAAGTTCAATCTTCCCGTCTTCCACTTCATTTAAATTGCGCATAAACAAGAATTCAAAGGCAGTGCTTGCCTTGCCGCCAAATTCAGCATGCAGGTTTTCTTTGCGCACCCGCTCACCCTCAAAGGCTGCCGCGTAAGAAACCGGAATGGGAATATTGGTAACTTTGACTTTCAATCCCCTGGCCTCCACGCATTTTGCGGCTAATTTGCTATAATCCTTTTCAACCACAAGCGCTTCATAAAGAGTAGTATCGATCTTGCCCACCTGCGGCACATCAAGGTCGCTTATAATCGGAAAACCCATGGCCAAAGCACCAAGGCCGGTAGCCACAATTACTTCATCCACATGATTTAACAAAACTACAAAAGCCGGGACCTTTTCCTTGGTGTAATTAAGGATTTCCTTCCACTGCCCGCTTTTTTGCCCGCCGTACATTAAGGCCGCGCGCACCGCCCAGTTCACCGCGTAAATTACTGAGAGATAGTCATCGCCTAAAGAAACCACATAATTGTCTAAACCGATTTCCACTTTCTGGCTTTCAAGCTGCTTTTGAAAAGTGTTACCGCTAACATTTCCAACCAAAAGGCTGACGATGCTTCTACTTTGAAAATCGCGCACTAACTTGACCGCTGATTCAGCATCTTTCGCCGGGCCCAAAATAACCGCGATGCCGGCAATTCTTCCGTCTACAAGCTGAATGCCTAAAGCGCGCAAAAGCGTATCTGATAAGAATCCCGCTCCCTGCTTGGGGTGCCTGCCGTATAGATATTCTAAACTAGCTAAAACTTCTTCACATAAAAGCGTGCCTAAACCTTTATGCAAAACTCCTCCTAAGGCTTCTAATTTCATGCCGTTAGAAGCAGGTAAATTTTTATGTATTGCCTCTACCTGTTTTAAAACAAGGCGGCAATCCGCTAAAGTCTTAACTTCCATTTTAAGTAATGCATTGGCAAGGGGGAAAAAATAATTGGTTTCCGGAAAACTAATAGCGGTGGTTTCGCCTTTTTCTTTGATTGTCTTTTCAAGAGAATCTTTGGTCAAACCAAACACCGCTTGATTTCCTTTTTCACCTAACTGGATTAAGACGTCTGACATGTTACCCCCTGTTTTTGACCTCCGGCGCTAGCCTCATCAGTCTGTGGCGTCGGGACATTCTCCTGTATTTTATTTAGACCTTCTTGTTTTAATTCTTCGTCAGTTTTAAGATTATCTTGAAAGAAAATAGCAATATCTACGGCTATGACTTTTTTGCTGTTAAGTTTTATGGCCTGAAGCTCTCCGTCGCCGATAAATTCAAGCGGATTTTCATCGTGAATCCATTCCAAATTATCATGCGCCTCTATCTGGGGATCCTCAAGCGTCATGATCTTGACTTCCCTTTTTCTCTCCAATAGATGCGCGGCGATTGTTTTTATTTTCTGGCTTGTTCCGATAATGCAGGCAACGTCAGATATAGCCATACGCTGTTTGATTTCTTTGGCTGACTCTAAATTAGAGAAAAGAAACACGCCTTTTTTATGCTTGCCGGCTATTTCTGGTAAATTTACTTTGGGAAGAGAAAAATTAAACACTTGATCATAATCCAATACCGGGCCATCTTTCAGGAAGACTTTCTTTTTTCTTTCATCAATGCGGTTTAATTGCTTGTCGCGGATAATCTGCACCTGATTACTTTTATAAAAATCCTCGTTGGCAAAATAAAGCTCTTTCTCCTTTATTTTGTCGGTTGTGTACTCAAGAAGCTTATCCCGGCTATAAGGAAGAAAAGCATTTTGCGTAACTATGGTAACTTCACATTTCTTGCCTAAGAAAAACTCGCAGGCAGAAAAAGCAGCCAAGGTATCTCCAATGATAATTATCTTCATAATATATTCGTTTTAATAACCAATGACCAATTTTCCCAATAACCAAATAATAATCAAACACCAATTATCAATAACCAAACCTGTTTGGTAAATTGAGTATTGATTATTGGAACTTATTTGGTGTTTGGTTATTAATTATTATTTTATAGGCCGCTTGCATCTAAAACTCTCGGAACGACTTTATCCCATCCGATAGACATAATATGTATTCCTTGGCACATGGGTTTTAGTTCTTTGATCAGGCGCGCGGCAATTTCCACGCAAGTAGCTTGTTTATCTTTAGTAGCTTCCATCTCCTTAATTAAATCCTCCGGCACAAAGACCCCAGGGACATTTTTATTCATATAGCGCGCCATCCCAGCAGACTTTAATAAAACAATCCCGGCCATAACTGGAGTCTTCAAATGCTTGGTTTTATTTAAGAAATTCTCAAAAAGTTTAACATCATAAACTGCCTGGGTCTGAAGAAATTCTGCTCCCGCTTCAATTTTCTTTTCCATCTTCATGACCTGCGGTTCCAGAGGGTCAGCACCGGGATTAACTACCGCGCCAAGACAAAAGCTTGGGGGTTTTCCAATAAGCTTATTTCCCTTCATATCCTCACCCTGCTGTAGCTTTTTGGCGGCCTGCAACAACTGCACCGAATCAAGGTCAAACACTGGTTTGGCATCAGGATGATCCCCAAGCGACGGATGATCACCGGTTAAGATTAAAACATTTTCTATACCTAAGCTTGCGGCAGACAATAATTCTGATTGCAGCGCCAAACGATTCTTATCACGGCAAGTTACCTGTAAGATCGGCTCAAAGCCTTTTTGCTTTAAGGCGACACACATACCAAAGGAACTTAAGCGCATCACTGAACTCTGCAAATCCGTAACATTGTAGGCATCAACTCTGTTACGAATAAGTTCAGCATCTTCTAAAATTTGCGCGGTTTCAATCCCCTTTGGCGGCCCAATCTCCGAGGTCACCAAAAACTTTCCTGCCTGCAATTTTTCTTTAAAGGTCATTTTAATCTTTCCTTTTTAAATATATGCCATAGCGCCAACAGAATAAAAAGAATCCCTACAGCGTAATGCCATATTGATTCCCCTTTAAGATAAAACACAAAAGGCAAACCACTAATTCTTTTTATCCCTCTATTAAACATCTATCACCTTTGCGCAGGGTTTGGGAGCGCGCATCAAAAACCATCCGTCTCCTCAACCCTTTTGATTTTTTGCAAAAGACTTGGCTATGGTTTCGAGGGACGTGGAGGCAAGGAGCGGGCTTGGTTTGTGCATCCGACTCCAAATTATAAAAACGGATTTATCTAGGGCTCGGATGCACAAGAGCGACGCAGCCGACCCGAGCGAAGTTTTGCCACGCTGGGTCAAAACGAGCGCTCCCGAGAAACTATAGACAAGGCATACGCAAAAAATCAAAGAACACTACTACCACTTCTTAAATATCACCACCACCGCTAAGATTATTAAAAAGAACCCTACCGCGTAATTAGCCGCAGAAGGCGGCGCACTTTGCCTTCAAATAGGCAAAGGTGCCATTACCATTTCTTAAATATGAACACTACTGCCAAGATAATAAATAAAAACCCTACCAAGTAGTTCCATTTAAAATCTTCCTTAAGATACAGAATTGAAAAGACTGCAAAAACTACCAAAGTAATAATTTCCTGTATCGTCTTTAGCTGGGCGGTCGAGAATTGATACGAACCAATCCGGTTTGCCGGCACCTGAAAGCAATACTCCACAAATGCAATGCCCCAACTAACCAAAATCACAATCCAAAGTGGCGATTGCTTATATTTCAAATGCCCATACCAGGCAAAAGTCATAAAAATATTAGAAATTGTCAAAAGAACTATTGTCTTCATCTATAATATCACTCTTGCTGTAGAAGTCTTACCCGGATTTGTTTCATAAACTACTGTGCAGCATACGCTTAGCTAAAGCGTCTACGATGTATTGACGAGGTTGCGCATGAGCATGGTTACTGTCAATGGCCCAACTCCACCGGGGACCGGAGTAATCCAAGAGGCTTTCTTTTCAGCTGCCTCAAACTCCACATCGCCCACAATCTTACCTTCAATTCTATTTATCCCCACATCAATTACAATTGCGCCATCTTTAACCCACTCACCCTTGATCAATCCTGCTTTGCCCACTGCCACAATCAGGATTTCCGCTTTTTTCACATGCTCTTCTAACTTTCCCGCCTTACTTGTTCCGATATGACATACTGTAACCGTAGCAAACTTCTCAAGTAACAATAGCGTTAATGGCTTCCCTACAATCTCACTATGCCCTACAATCACAACTTCCTTGCCGTATAAGTCCACACCAGTAGAATTTAATAATTCCATACAGCTTGCCGCAGTACAAGGGACAATCTTTGCTTTGCCAAACAAAATCTTTCCGATATTTGCCGGGTGCATACCCTCAACATCTTTAGAGGGATCAATAAAACCAGATATTTTCTTGTAATCTATATGCGCGGGTAGCGGCATCTGAATAATAATGCCATTTACCTTTTTATCGCTATTTAATTTTTGGATAAATTCGATTAAAGCGGCTTCTTGTGTATCCGCAGGCAATTTCTGGAACTGATAAACAATGCCCAAATTCTGTGCCGCCTTTTCCTGTGACTTAACATAAGCCTCTGCCCCGGGATTCTCGCCCACTAAGACGCTAGCCAACACCGGCTTGACACTCATTGATCCAACCTGAAGCTTAATTTCTTCTTTGATCTTCTCCGCTAGTGGCTTACCCTCTAATAATTTTGCCAATTTGCTCCTCCGTCTTAAGCCTTATTTTCTGGACGATTTTCTTATTGCGCGCAAGTTCCTTCCTGATAGAGTTTACTAATTTCTTATCACTTAAGAACCTCAAATTTATTTCTACATTAAAACAAGCTGACATAAAACCTGACTCAAGCATAATTGCGGCAACTGCCACGTCACTTATTAAATTCTGATTTGATTTCTTAACAAGCACGGGGCAGACTTTGATCAACTCGCAACAAAGACGCGACAACATAAACGGCACATTAAGCGAGTCGCGCAGATTCTTACTGCTATAGGCAATTACATCCAGATCCACCAAGCGCAGAAATTCTTGCCTTGCCTTCTCCGAATGCGCAAATATTTTCTTTAATTCAGATTCGTATTTAGCGTATTTTGGCTTGCCTAAGGTAAAATTAATTACCATACTAATTAGGCTTGCGCCCAGTGCTGCGTTCATGGCTGCCGCAGAACCGCCCCCCGGAGCAGGAAGCTTGGCTGATAAATCATCAAGATATTTCACAAGCGAAGCGTCTTTATACATATTCTTTTCCTTCTAGTAAGAAAATCTGCCGTCCATTTCAAAGGCATCCGTAATTACATCTATCACGTTTTTGCCGCCTTCTTTATCTATGCACACTACATCAAAACGGGCACTCTTATCCAATAAATCTTTCTCTTTTAAGAAATAAACTGCGGTCTTGGTAAGCCTGCGCTGTTTATCTTGGGTTACAGCCTCGCTTGCTGTCCCAAAATCAGTACTGGTGCGGGACTTTACTTCCACAAAGCAAATTGTCCCTTTGCATTGCGCGATAATATCTATTTGGCCAAAACTACAACGGTAATTTTCCTGAATAATCTTATATCCGTGTTTCTTAAGGTACTTTACCGCCTCCTGCTCGGATTCTTTGCCAAGCTTGACATTATGGCCTGACATCTTTAAAATTTACACCTTTTAAGAAACTCTTCCTATGGATCAAGCAAACTCCTAGTTTCTTCAAAGCGTTTCTGTGTGAGAGCGTGCCATATCCCTTGTGCTTGGCAAAACCATAACCCGGATAAGAATCTTCATAAGCATGCATTATCTTATCCCGCACCACTTTTGCTAAAATTGAGCCGCAGGCAATACTTTTACAGAGACTGTCGCCTTTAACAAGAGTGCTTGTAGAAACCGGTAAAGATAAAGGCATGTTACCATCTACAATAACATGCACTTTCTTTTTATCTAGAACGCCTACTTTATCAAGTACCCCAATAACCGCCTGCTCCATGGCAAGCTTTGCTGCCTGAAGGATATTTATCCTGTCAATTGCATGGTGGTCAACCAAACCAAGAGAAAAAAAAGAGTTTTGGACAATCTCTTGATAAGCATTTTCACGTTGTTGGGGGGTAAGTTTTTTAGAATCATCTATCCGGTTCTTAAATTGGTGGTTTTTAAGAAGAACTGCTGCGGCAACTACCGGCCCGGCTAATGGCCCGCGGCCGGCTTCATCCACGCCGATGACAAAATCAAAACCTTTAATCTTAAAGTGGTTCTCGTAATCAAACACCTAATTATTAGGCTTCGTCGATTTTTGTAGCGCGTTTACCGACTTTATCCCGCAAGTAATATAATTTCGCCCTTTTAACTTTTCCCCCACGCACCATCTCAATGCGCTCAATATTGGGAGAATGCAAATTAAAGGCGCGTTCAATGCCTTCACCAAAAGAAACCTTACGCACGGTGAAACTAGTCTTAAGACCAGTCCCCTGACGGGCGATAACTACGCCCTCAAAAGGATGCAAACGCACCTTATCCGGGCCTTCCGGGATCTTAGTTAAGACTTTAATTGTATCGCCAACCTTGAAATCCGGGATATCTTTCTTAAGATATTCTTGCTCAATAAGTTTGATCTTATCCATTTTTTCTTTTCTTCCTTTCTTTCTTACTTAACAAATCTGGACGCTTAAGCTTGGTCCTTTTTATTGCTTCTTGTTTTCTCCACTCTTCTATTTTCTGGTGATCCCCGCAAAGAAGAACTGGCGGAGTTTTTAAGCCCCGGAAATCTGCGGGCCTGGTGTAGTGCGGATATTCTAATAGATTACCCTCAAATGACTCAAAATTCAAGGAATTTTTATCCCCCAAAACCCCGGGAACAAGCCTGACCAAGGCATCAATTAAGACCATAGCCGGAAGCTCCCCACCGGTTAAAACATAATCACCTATGGAAATCTCTTCATCTACCAGATTTTGCCTTACTCTCTCATCAACCCCCTCATAATGCCCGCAGATCAGGATAAGATGCTCTTCTTTGGCTAATCTTTTGGCATTTTCCTGATTTAAGGTCTTTCCTTGAGGACAGAGCAATATAGTTTTAGGCCTTTTATTTTTGCATTTTGAATTATGATTTTTAATTTTGCATTTTGAATTTTTAATTATTCCCTCTACCGCGTCAAATATCGGCTGCGCACACATCACCATACCGCTACCGCCGCCAAAAGGGCGGTCATCAACTTTGTGATGCTTATCCAAAGTGTAATCGCGCAGATCATGCACATTGATTTCTACTTTTCCTTTTTCCTGTGCGCGCTTGACCATAGATTCACCCAAAACTGCGTCAAACATCTTGGGAAAAATAGTTAAAATATCAATTCTCATACCTTATATTTCTCCAGAAAATTCTTCTTAAATTGCGCAAACCTGTCTTCGGAAATTGCCTGACGCGCCTTTTGCATCAAATCCAAAAAGAAATAGATATTATGCGCGGATAAAAGCATTAACCCCAGCGTCTCTTCGGCATTAAAAAGATGCCGAATATAAGAACGGCTAAAATTCTTGCAAGTATAACAACCGCATTCCGGGTCAAGCGGGCCAAAATCCTGAATGTACGGTGAATTACGCGCAACAATTTTCCCCTGCGAAGTAAAAGCTGTGCCATTTCTACCATAACGCGTAGGGATAACGCAATCAAACATATCTACCCCTCTTTCCACCGCCTCCAGAAGATCTTGGGGATAGCCTATGCCCATAGTATAGCGAGGTTTATCTTTGGGTAAAAGCTCTTCTACCACTTCTATAGTTTCATAGATTAAATTACTTGGCTCACCCACGGAAACTCCTCCAATAGCAAACCCGTCAAAGCCAATATCCAAAATTGCCTTGGCGCAATCCCGACGCAAATCCATATAAGTTGCCCCTTGGATAATCCCGAATAATGCCTGATTGGCTTGGCCATTTTTATCTTTAAATTCCTTGGCGCGTTTCTCCCAAACAATTGTGCGGTCCATCGCCGCTTGAGCGTGGTCCTTAGTGCAAGGATAATGCGCACATTCATCAAGCGGCATCATAATGTCCGAGCCTAAAACCTGCTGGATTTCCATTACCTTTTCAGGAGTAAAAAAATACTTTGTCCCGTCAATATGCGACTGAAATTCTACTCCCTCATCAGTAACTTTTCTTAATAAAGGAAGGCTAAACACCTGATACCCACCGCTATCAGTTAATATCGGAAGCTCCCAAGACATAAATTTATGTAAGCCTCCAGCTTTTTTAATTACCTCTAGGCCGGGGCGTAAAAATACGTGATAAGCATTAGAAAGAATGATCTTTGCCCCTGATTCTTTAAGATGCGAAGGGAATACGCCTTTAACTGTGGCGTGCGTGCCCACAGGCATAAAACAGGGGGTTTGGATTTCTCCGTGAGAAGTAACCAACTTTCCCAACCGCGCTTTAGTATTTTTGTCTTGGTGCAAGAGATCAAACATAACGCTCTTATTCCTTACTTTTGACTTTTTACTTTTAACTTTTGACTTTATATTATCAACATCGCGTCGCCGTAACTGTAGAAACGGTATTTTTGCTCAATTGCCTCTTTATAGGCTTTTTTGGCTAATTCTGTTCCGGCAAACGCGCAAACCAGCATAAAAAGCGTAGTGCGCGGCAGGTGAAAATTAGTCAAAAGACAATCGGTTAATTTAAATTTATACCCGGGATAGATAAAAAGATTAGTTTTGCCTTCTTGGGATTTAGTTTTAGCAAAGGTCTCTAAGGTGCGCAGAGAAGTTGTGCCCACAGCAAAAATCTTTTTACCTTGCGAACGGGTTTCCTGTATAAGTTTAACAGTGTTATCGCTTATATTAAAAGATTCATAATCCATCTTGTGCTCGGTTATATTATCAACTGTTACAGATTTGAAAGTCGCCTGGCCCACGTGCAAGGTTAGATAACCTATCTGGGCCCCTTTTAATTCAAGGGCATGAATAAGCTGTTTTGTAAAATGTAACCCTGCGGTGGGAGAAGCAATTGCCCCTTCTTCTTTGGCGTAAATAGTCTGATAATAATCCCAGTCAAATTTCTCCGGTTCGCGTTTAATATAAGGAGGTAATGGAATAAGGCCAAAACGATAGATTTCACTGGGATTAGCTAAAGAGAAACTTAACCTTCCGTGGCCAGTAATTCTCGCAGTCAACGCACCGTTATGAAAAGAAATCACATCCCCGTCTTTTCCTCTTGCGGGACTTATCATCGCCTTAAATTCGCCAGCGCCTAAATGCTCTAAAAGAAATACCTCTACCTTGCCACCAGTAATTCTTGTACCCATTAAGCGGCAGGAAACAACCTTGGTGTCGTTTAAAACCAATAAGTCATCTTTATTGATATATTCAACAATATCAGAGAAAATACGATGCTGGATAGTTCCATCAGCCCTATCCACAACAATAAGGCGCGCCCTGTCACGCTGTTTAAGCGGGAATTGCGCGATAAGTTCCTTTGGCAAATAATAATCAAAATCTTTTAGATGCATAAGTCAGCTTTCAGCTGTCAGCTATCAGCTTTCAGCTAAATACATAAGAATAACTCACATCCCACATCTCACTCTAATTATAACTTACCCGCGTTACTAATTTCTACGCCCGGATAATAATATCTTAAGATCTCATTATACTTATAACCCTGTTTAGCCATAAAATACGCGCCCCACTGACACATCCCTACTCCATGGCCCCAACCAGAACCTTGAAATAAAATACCTTTATCAGATAACTTAAGCTTAAAATCAGTGCTTCTGATAAGATTTGGGCCCAACGCCTGACGGAGATCTTTTGCCGGTACAATTACATCTTTGGGAGAAATTATAAATTTAAGGGTTTTTACTCTTCCGGATTTAGTGCGGCTTGCGATAACAACCCCTTGAATATCTTTTACTGCGCCTAAACTTGGGAATTTACTGACAAGCTCTTCTTTTGAAACTAAGGCATCCCAATAAAAATGCGGAGAACCTTTACAAAAAGAACAAACGCGCCCCCTTAAGGCCGGGTCATTAGTATTCCAGAGCACAGAAGCATCCTCGGTGTGCCCGGCGCAGACAGCGTGAAAATAAGCCGGGAAGATTTTCCCCGCGGATAAGATAATTTCCCCTTTGGTCTGGTCAACTGCCTGATTAGTGCGATAACGTTCAGAACCCTTACCTCCGTAAACTTGCGAGTAGATATCAGAAGTAAGATCAAAATCCTTCAGCGTGTTTTGGGATATCTGATAAAGGGCGTAACTTCTACAGACAACAGCTTGCGCCTTTAAGGCCTCTTGCGGCCAGTAATGTGATACCTCGTGGTATAAAATACCCTTGACATAATCCTCAAGGTTCAAGTGATTAACTACTAACAGGCCGCCGCTGTTGTTTCTTATTATCTCTATCTCTCCACGGAAAGATTTAGGCCCCACCTTAACTACAGCTTCCTGATCAGGCCTAATCAGCAAAGCCCTGCTATCCGTCTTTATTTCGCCAATAAAGATATTGCCACCGGATAATTCTGCCCGGCCGCTCAAGGATGCGCCTTGAGAAAGGATGCTGCCGGTTTTTTTATCCACAACTTCATAGTGCCCGTTGATCTTAATAGGAACGGATTGAGCGTCTTTTAAAATAAGAACCCGCACATAAGGATTCGTAGCCGCGAATAAATTCCCGGCACAAATAAATATGGATATAAATATGGCTAAACTTCTGAACATCTTTCCTCCAGCGAATAAAGGCATCCGCAGTATTTCTGCCGATACAAACCGCTTGCCCGGGCCTGGTTTTGCGCGAGCCTAAAACCTTTTCGGAAATCCTGATAATAAAAATTTACATTTTCCTGTTTTGCAACATCGTTGCCGATTTGCCTAAGCGCGTCATGGTCCTGATAGGGGCTGACAAGAAGTGTGGTAGTAAAAAAATCAAACCCTTTGGCCTTGGCCTCTTTAGCGGTCTTTTCCATGCGCTTCTTCCAGCACAAAAAACACCTCTCTGGCTTCTTATCTTTGCCTTGGATAAGAGCCATGAATTCAGAAATAAGATACTCCGGATAAGAAACAACCAGATTCTTTATAGCGCTAAAATCCACCATGGCGTTTCGCCTCTTATTGTATTCATCAAGGGGGTGGATATTGGGATTATAAAAAATCCCCTCCACCTCCAAGCCTTCAGCCTTAATTTGCTCCAAAGGATAGATCGAACACGGCGCGCAACAAGAGTGTAATAATAATTTCATTTTCAATGTTGTAATCTTCTAATAAAATATACTGCCACTTGCATTATAATGCCCGAACCTAAGAAAACAAATAAGGCATTCTTTAATTTTAAATCATAGACCCTTGTAATAGCCAAGATAGTTAATCCCGATCTCCAGATGATCAAGCTAAAGTAAAATAAATAATAAAAAATAAGAAAACTAGCTAAATTAGTAAACAGTAAACTTATCAAACCAGATATAACTATCCCTAAAAACATGGCTATATACATAATGAAGTAAATAGAAATCACGCAAATAAAGATTTCCTTGGCCTTATTCTTAGTATTAAACATCAATTTGCTAATGGAATTAATAAGAATAATAAATAGTAATACACTCGCTAAAGCAATAATATCCGCTTTATAGCCAACCTTAAGAAAATCATTATAATCAAAGGTATTAATACCCTTGACTATCGAGGTTGCAAATAATATTGCGAACGGCAAGAGTAAAGCTAAAATACTAAAAAGAATAAGAAATAAAACTGCTAAACTTATTGGCTTTTGTTCTATTATATAACTTAGCGCTTCATTTGGACACCTAATCAATTGAAACAGAAATTTAGGGCTTTTATTATCCATTATTACTCCTTTTTTTTAGGAATCATTTCTTGCGTTTTTCCTTTCGGCATAAGCAAAAAACTATGAAAATCAGTGACAAAAAATAAATTTGTCGTGTTTTTGAGCGAATGTCGATTTTAGTCAATGCAGCTTGAGCATTTTAGGGAATCCGAACGCGAAAGCATTCGGACGCCGAGGATGTCCGAGCCCGTCCTGGCGCGGTAGCGCCGACGGGCGAGTTCCGCAGGCGCCTAAAATGCGAAAGACCATTGACGGCACGCCGAAGTTCCTTGCGGCGGGCAAAATCGACCTGAGCGAAAAAATACGACAAATTAATAAAACTACTTTTCAAACAACTCTTCCTGCTGTTCTTTGTTATATTTTAACCCGAAATGTTCAAAGGCAAGCTTTGTGGCGATTCTGCCGCGGGAAGTGCGCTTAAGGTAACCTGCTTTTAAAAGAAACGGCTCAATAGTATCAACGATGGTATCGGTTTCTTCATTCATCGTCGCTGCCAGTGAATCTACCCCCACTGGCCCGCCATTGTACACATCAATAATAATCTTCAAGACCTTGCGGTCAATCTCGTCAAGCCCGGCTTTATCCACCCTTAATTCATCTAAGACGGAATTTGCGGTTTGAGAATCTATAACTTTGACCTGACGTACCTGCGCGTAATCCCTGACCCTGCGCAATAACCTATTAGCGATACGCGGGGTGCCGCGGGCACGCCGCGCAATATCTAATGCCGCGTCAGAGGCTATTTCGATATTAAGAAGCTTTGCCGAATGCGTGATGATCTTTGAAAGGTCCTCATCCTTATAGAAATCCAGGTGATGAAAGATCCCGAACCTGCCGCGCAAAGGCGCCGCCAAAAGCCCGCTTCTTGTGGTGGCGCCAATTAAGGTAAAAGGCTTCAAGTTGAATTTAATAGTGCGGGCAAACTGCCCCTTATCCACCACAAAATCTATCTGGAAATTCTCCATTGCCGGATACAAGAATTCTTCAACTACCTTGGAAAGACGGTGTATCTCGTCTATAAAAAGGATATCACCCTTTTCAAGGTTAGTAAGAATCCCGATTAAGTCTCCGGCGCGCTCAATGGCCGGGCCGGAAGTAGCAGTAATCTTAGTGCCCATTTCATGGGCGATAATATGCGCCAGGGAAGTCTTGCCTAAACCCGGAGGCCCGGATAAAAGAACATGCTCTAAGGGCTCTTTTCTTTGCTTGGCGGCAGTCAAACAGATCTTTATATTATCTACAATCTGTTTTTGCCCGATAAATTCAGAAAGCTTACTTGGCCGCAAAGAAATATTTAATACTATATCTTCTTCAGTGTCATGAGCAGGGCTTAAAAGTTCCGGAACGGGAAAATCAACGCCTGCCTTGATAAGCTTTTTTCTAGTTTCCTGTTTCATTCTGTTTTTGGCTGTTCAGGTTGTTCAGATTCTTCAGCATCAATTCCTCTTGGACAAGGAGTAATGTTATTTTTATTGCGGCAGATCATTATTTCATCAAAGGCTTGGGTCTGTTGCGCGATAATTTCTTTCATGCGGATCAATTCCAGAATTGCCAAGAATGTGACAATGACTTCAAATTTATTTTTGGATTCCCGAAAAAGATCTGACGCGGATACCTGATCTTTGACTAACAACAGATGCATTAAATTATGCACTTTATTCTCAATAGTAAATTCATCTTTTATGACTTCATAGAACACATCCTTAGGTATCTCGGACAAGGCCTTAGAAAAGGCGTTAATTAGGTCAAATATACTTGCCTCAAAATAAGCCTCTTCCGGGACTCCCGGGACAAGGCTGTCAATAACAACCGGCTTTTCTCTTTTAAAGATCTCCTGCTGGGCAAGCTCTTTTTTCTTTAGGTCCTCGGCAACCTGCTTGAATTTCTCATACTCAAGAAGCCTTCTGACTAATTCCGCTCTTGGGTCTTCTTCAATTTCTTCCTGCGGCTGCTCCGCAGCAGGAAGAAGCATCTTGGATTTTATCTGCATTAACGTTGCTGCCATGACCAGGAATTCTCCGGCGATATTCAAATCCAACAACTGCATCAATTCAATGTATTTTATGTACTGTTCGGTAATAGTAGTAATGGGAATATCATAAATATTTAAGTGATCCTTCTTTACTAAATATAAAAGAAGGTCAAGCGGCCCCTCAAAAACCTCTAATTTTATTTTATAAGACATACTATTCAAGCCCCATGGCTTTTTTCGCTTCTTTAAGAACCTCTGAAGTAATTTCGCGCGCCTTATCTGTGCCCTCTTTTAAGATGTCCGCCACGTAAGATTTATCCTCTTCAAGCTTTCTTCTTTTTTTCTGCAAGGCCCCAAGCTTCTCAATAAGAGCGCAGGCAAATTCTTTTTTGCATTGCACGCAGCCCTTTTGTGCGCCCGTGCACCAATTATAGGCTTCTTCTTTCTTATCAGGGGCAAACACGCAATAATAATCATAAACATTACAAACCTTAGGATGCCCCGGATCAGACATCTTGATCCGGCCTGGATCAGTAACCATGGAGGTTACTTTTTTGGCGATTTCATCAACAGAATCCGAAAGATTAATAGTATTATTGTAACTTTTGCTCATTTTTCTTTTATCCAAGCCTAAAAGCCTTGGCACAGGGGTTAATATCGCGTCCGGCTGGGGAAAGATTTCTTTTTTGTAGAGGTTATTGAATTTGCGCGCTATTTCACGGGTAAGCTCAAGATGCGCAAGCTGGTCCTCGCCAACAGGGACTTTATTGGCTTTGTAAATAAGGATATCCGCCGCCTGCAATACCGGATAGCCCAGGAAACCATAGGTATTTAAATCGCGGGTAGTAACTTCTCTTAACTGCTCTTTATACGTTGGGCAGCGCTCCAATAATCCCAAAGGCGTAATACAAGAAAAGATCATAAACAATTCTAAATGCGCAGGAACCTGTGATTGGACAAAGACCGTTGATTTCTTCGGGTCAATGCCTGCGCACAACCAATCCAAAACATTGTCATATCCGCATTCAATAATGGTCTTAGGGCTGGCGTATTCACCCATTAAAGCATGCCAATCCGCGACCATAAAAAAACATTCATACTCTTCCTGCAGCTTCACCCAATTATCAAGCGCGCCCACCAAATGCCCAAGGTGCAGCTTACCCGTGGGGCGCATGCCGCTTAAAATACGTTTCTTCATAATCGTAATTGGTTATCTTAAAACGCAAAACTGAAAGCGAAAAACTATAACGTAAAATTAAAAATTTTTAATTTTGAATTATGGTTTTTCCTGCCTGCCCGCAGGCAGGAGCTTTGCGCTTTACACTTTACGCTTTTCAAAGTTTGCGCGCTATCTTTTCAGTAATATAGGATTCTAAAACATCGCCTTCCTGAAGCTTATCAAATCCATTAAGCGTGATCCCGCATTCAAAACCTTCGGCAACTTCACGCACATCATCCTTAAAACGTTTTAAAGCCGAAATTGTGCCGTCAAAAAGCTGTTCACCATTACGCATAACCGTAATGGAGCTGGAGCGGGAGATCTTGCCTTTAGAGACCACGCATCCTGCGACATTACCAGAGCGGGAAAGCTTAAACATCTTCTTAACTTGCGCTTTTCCCATGAACACCTTCTTTAATTTTGGCTCCAGCATCCCTTCAATGGCAAGCTTTATATCATTGGCTAATTCATAAATAATGTTGTAGATCCTCACATCAATTTCTTCGTGTGAAGATAATTCTTTGGCCCGGTCATCCTGCACCACGTTAAAGCCTAAAACTAAGGCATTAGAGGCTACTGCCAGAATTATATCTGAATAATTAATATTGCCTACATCGGCATGGATTACTTCAAGTTTTATTTCCGCGGTATCTATCTTTGCAACAAGATCTTTTATCGCTTCCAAAGAGCCTTGCATATCAGCCTTGAGTACGACCTTTAACTCTTTTATCTTGCCTTCTTTTATTTGGGTGTGTAAATCTTCAAGACTTATTCTTCTTATCTGCTTAACCTGCGATTGCTTTCTTTCTTCATTGCGATTGCCCACTAATTCCTTGGCCTGACGCTCATCAGGCATAACATAAAATATCTCTCCGGCCTCGGGAACTGAATCAAGGCCCAAAACCTCAACTGGGTGCGCCGGGCTTGCCTCTTGAATCGGACGGCCCAAATGATCAGACATTGCCCTTATCTTGCCGTAAGAATTACCCACTACTATGTTATCATTCAGGCGTAAAGTCCCATTCTGCACAAGCAAGGTAGCAACGGGGCCTCTTCCTTTGGACATTTTAGCTTCAACCACAGCGCCCTTGGCAAGCCGGTTAGGATTAGCTTTTAACTGCAATAATTCCGCTTCCAAAAGAACCATTTCCAATAACTGGTCTATGCCCTGACCGGTCTTGGCGGATACAGGCACAACAATGGTTTTTCCGCCCCAGTCTTCAGACATAAGCCCTAATTCCGCAAGCTGTTTCTTTACTCTCTCAGGCTCAGCTTGAGCTTTATCAATCTTATTAAGCGCAACTACTATGCAAACTCCGGCTGCTTTAGCATGATCAATGGCTTCTTTTGTCTGCGGCATGATCCCGTCATCCGCGGCCACAACCAAAATAACAATATCAGTCAAGCCGGCGCCTCTGGCGCGCATCGCGGTAAAAGCTTCATGCCCCGGAGTATCTAAAAATGTGACCTCTCCTTTGCCGGTTTTAACCAAGTAAGCTCCTATATGCTGTGTAATGCCTCCATGCTCGGATTCCACAACCCTGGTTTTTCTAATCGCATCCAGCAAGGAAGTTTTACCATGATCTACATGGCCCATCATAGTAACAATGGGGGCCCTGGGGAGAAGGTCTCCCGCAGCATCCTCTTTCTGCTGAAAGAATAACGCCTTTTCTTCTTTGGCTAAACCCGCTTTGACCACAAATCCTAACTTCTGACAAATTTGGCTGACTACATTATCAGGCAGGTTCTGATTTATCCCTGCCATAATACGCATATCCATTAACATCTTGATCAATACTGAAGGCTTTATCTGAAGCCTCACAGATAGGTCTTTGACATTAACCGGCAGATCTATTTCAATTTCTTTAAGCTCTGGCACCACCGCTTCAGAGACAACTGGCTTTTGTTCAACGGGTTCAACCTTAGGAACCGGAACTTGTGTTTTAAGCGCTGGCACCGGCACCGGTTTAGGGGCTATCTCGGGCTTAGGAGCGCTTATAGTTTTATGCGCGGAGGGCTTAACTTCAGCCTTAGGATGGGCCTGAACAACTGTAACAGGTTTGACTTCAGCGACAGAGGCTACAACAGGATTAATAGTTTCTATCTTAGATTTCTTTTTTACTATTTTCTTAACCGCCGGCTTTTCTTGCTTTGGCTTAACCGCCTTGGGCTTAGCTACCTTAATAATCGGCGGCTTCTTTTTCTTTTCCTTAACAACAGCCTTGACAGGGGTTTTGAGTTTCTTAGCAATAGTCATAGTCTATACCTCTATTTCTTGGATAGTTTTTTAGCCTGTTCAATTAGTTTTTCCGCCTTCTTTTCTCCAATGCCTTTTAACTTTGTCAAATCTTCTGCTTTAGCTTTGGCTAAATCTAAAATAGTTTTAAAACCATTCTCGGCTAAAATAGCCAATGTTTTGTCCCCCACGCCTTCTAATTGCCCTAAAGGACTCTTCTCTTCGCTTACAGCCGCAGGCTGTTGCTGAACAGGCTCAACTTTTGGTTTAGTAAATAGGCTTTCCGCTATCTGGGTTTTACTGCGCACGTCAAATTCCCATCCCACCAAACGCGATGCAAGACGCACATTCTGCCCGTGTTTTCCGATGCAAAGAGAAAGCTGGTCGTCATCCACAATAACCTGCGCCCTCTGCTGTTGTTTGTCCAGCTTAATCTCGGAAACCTGCGCCGGAGAAAGAGCAGCGCGGATATATTCCTTAATATCCTCATTAAAAGGAACGATCTCCACTCTTTCGCCCTGCACTTCATTGATAATATTCTTTACCCTGTTGCCGCGCATGCCCACGCATGCCCCCACAGAATCAACTTTCTCATTCTTAGAGCAAACTGCGATCTTAGTGCGCTCTCCTGCCTGACGGGCAACTGCCTTTATCTCGACTATCCCTTCATATATCTCCGGGACCTCAAGCTCAAAAAGTTTTTTCACGAAATTAGGATGCGCTCTTGAGAGAAATATCTGCGCGCCTTTAGGCTCTTTTCTTACCTCTAAGATATACGCCCGGATACGCTGGCCCTGGCGGAATTCTTCCTTACCAGACTGCTCCCTTTTAAGAAGTATGCCCTCTGCCTTGCCCAAAAGATCAACGATAATATTGCCCTTGTCAAAGCGATAGACTGTCCCGGAAACTATCTCTCCGATCTTAGCGTTAAATTCAGTAAAAACTATTTCCTTCTCTGCCTCGCGGATCTTTTGAATGATCACCTGACGCGCGGTAGAAGCGGCAATACGGCCAAAATCCACGGAATCCACTTCTTTGCCGTTTTTAAAGACTTTGACTTTGCCGGTTACCCCGTCAAGCTGCACTTGAAGCTGGTCTTCCTGCGCCACATCTATGACTTTGCGCGCCGCGCTTAAAAGAGCGCTTTCCACCGCCTCAACGAGTATCTCTTTTTTGATCCCTTTTTCCCTGCCCATTTGCTCTAATATCGCAATTAATTCCTGACTCATTTTTTCTCCTTCATATTGAATGAACACCGGCCCATCCGATAGGGCCGGGTGTTAGCAGTAGCGAACACCGGCCCATCCGATAGGGCCGGGTGTTAGCAGTAGCGAACACCGGCCCAATTCAGCCCAGAAAGGGCGTACTTGGCAAACATTTTTGCCAAGGTACGATAAGCGCCGGGTGTCTGCCTACTCGATTATCCGTTTTGCCTTGTTTACTTTTTCCAGGGGAATTACTATATACCCCTGTTTTGCTTTTACTATTAGATCATTATCCTTAACTTGCTCTAAAACCCCATCCCATTCTATTTTTCCATCAACCTGCTCTTTTAAGAAAAATTTTATTTTGCAATTCAGAGAGCGCATAAAATCTTTTTTCTTGGAGAATTCCCTGTCCACTCCCGGAGAAGAAACCTCTAAAATATAACTTCCGGGGATAAGGTCTTCTTTTTCAAGAAACTCTCCTATTAAAGAATTTAAAGAAACGCATTCATCCAGGGTGATCCCGCCTTCCCGGCGGTCTACAAGGGCGGTTATGGTAAAGCTGCCTTGATTTTGCCTGCACAAAAGCTCCACCAGTTCAAACCCCTGTTCAGACACTGATTTGCCGATTTTCTCTTCTAATAAAACAGCCAAATGCGCGTTATCCACGGATATACTCTTTTAATTTGCATAATATTTCATAATCAGTAAGGAAGAATTTCTCATTACCCCTGCGCAGCTTCAACTCAAGGTTGCCGGTTTTTAGGTATTCTTTGCCGATAATAACCTGCGCGGTGACTCCGATAAGGTCGGCGTCCTTGAATTTCACCCCTGCGCGTTCATCGCGGTCATCAAGAAGAACTTCTAAATCATGCCCCTGGATTTTCTTGTAAAAAGACAAAGCCTGATCCATGATCTTAGAATCATTTATATCAAGCGGAATAATCAGGACATCATAGGGGCTTACTTGACGCGGCCAGACAATACCGTTTGCGTCATGATTATGCTCAATAATCGCCGGAAGCAATCGCGACACCCCGATACCATAACAACCCATAATGAAAGGCACGGGATTATCTTTCTCATCGGCAAAATTAGCGCCTAAACTTTCGGAATATTTGGTGCCCAGCTGAAACACATGCCCCAGCTCCAAAGCGCTTATTTTCTCCATAGCAGTATTACAGGCCTGGCATACAGGGGCAATCTGGCCGTCTTTAAAGGGTTTTGCTAAATTACACTGGGCGCAGGAATATACCGAATCTTCGCCCTCTCTTGCCCCAGCCATGAACTCATGGGAAATCTTTCCTCCCATCACCCCGGAATCCGCCTCAACCACAAGGATATTAATGCCGCATCTTTTAAATATTCTTTTATACGCTTCATACATAACATGGTAATTTTTTTCCAGGCCTGCTGTATCTTTATCAAAGCTATAGGCGTCTTTCATGACAAATTCACAACCCCTGACCAAGCCAAAGCGCGGGCGTATCTCATCGCGGAATTTAGTCTGGATCTGATAAACTACCAACGGTAACTGGCGGTAACTGAACACATACGACTTTACCAAGTCAGTAACCACTTCTTCATGAGTGGGACCTAAACATAAATTCCTGCCCCGGCGGTCCACAAACCGGATCATCACGTCGCCTAAAACAGCGTCTCTCCCGGTTTTCTCCCACAGCTCCTTGGGCTGTAACGCCGGAAGCAATAATTCAGCTGCTCCGGCTGTATCCATCTCTTCACGAATGATCTTCTCAATATTTTTTAATACCCTTAAGCCTAAAGGCAGGTATGAATACACCCCTGAGATAAGCATGCGGATTAGGCCTGCCCTTAGCATCATCTGATGCGTAAAAGATTCTGCCTCTTGGGCAGCCTCTTTGAGCGTAGGTATAAGCGACTTTGACCAAAACATGAATCGTTCTCCTTTATCCTTTATTAAAAATACCCTGGTCCAGGGCAATGCCTTTTTTGACTAATTGCGGATAAAATTTCGGGACTACTCCGGTTGCCTTCCATTTGCCTTTAACTTTACCGTCTGCTGTTATGCCTTCCAGGTCATAGATAAAAATATCTTCCAGGCAAACTTGCCCATCTTTGGTGCCATTGGCTTGAGTAATATGGGTTATTTTTCTTGAGCCATCCAAAAGCTGTTCCTGTTGAACGATTAGATCCAAAGAAGCGGACATCTGCCTTTGAATAGCCTCAAGCGAAATAGAAATCCCGCTGGTTAAGATCATCGTTTCAAGCCGGTATATCACATCTTGGGGAGAACTGGCATGCAGGACAGATAATGACCCCCTGTGCCCGGAACAAATCGCCTGCAGCATCTCCAAGGCTTCCGCGCCGCGGATCTCGCCTAAGATAATTCTATCCGGGCGCATCCTTAAGGAATTCTTAAAAAGTTCACGGATAGTGATCTCGCCTTTTCCGTCCATGTTTGGATTGCGGGATTCCAAGCGCACCACATGATCCTGGGTCAACCTTAATTCCGCGGTATCTTCAATAGTGATTATCCTTTCTTTCTCCGAAATGTAAGAAGAAAGAACGTTTAAGGTCGTAGTCTTGCCAACTCCGGTAGGCCCGCTAAAAATAACATTTGCCTGCGCCTGAATTGAGGCTTTTAAAAACTGGCTCATCCGATTGTCCATAGTCCCCAAATTCACCAGATCTTCGATAGTCTTTATTTCCTTAAGAAATTTCCTGATCGTAACTACCGGGCCATTTAAGGCAAGAGGCGCGATAACAATATTAACCCTAGCGCCTGAATCCAGGGCAATTTCCGTGTAGGGCAGGCTTTCATCAACCCGGCGGCGGGTGGGAAGAAGCATTTTATTCAAGAAATACATCAAATGCGCTTCATTGTCAAAGGCAACATTTGTCAGTTTGGTTTTTCCGCCTATTTCCGCGTACACCTTACGCGGGCCGTTTATCATCACCTCAGTAACCTGAGGGTCAAGCATAAGTTTTTCTATGGGGCCTAATCCGGTCAACTCGTCTGTTAGTTCTTCTTTTAATTTAGCCTTCACCTCATCTTCTAACTTCGGGAAATCTTCTGTAATTAAAATATCAACGGCATCTGCTACTTTCTGGCGCATTAACTGTTTATCAGCGTTATTAAGTAAAAGCCCGCTGTACTGGCTAATGATCTTATTTTTTATTTTTTCTTTTATTTCCCGCGACATGAAAAACTCCTTAGCTGTTTAATAAGCGTTTCCACGCAACTATCTGTGGAGACCTTGGATACAGGCTTTCCTTTCTTAAACAAAAGCCCATCTTTTTTACCAAAGGCAACTCCTATATCAGCGTGCTTTGCTTCACCAGGGCCATTGACCACGCAGCCCATGAGTGCCACTTTAATCGGTTTAGCTGAAAGCTGACAGCTGATAGCTGATAGCTGATTCTCAAAATCACGCACAATATTAACTAAATCTACTTCACATCTGCCGCAAGTAGGACAGCTTATTACCTCAAAACCAAAATTACGCAAGCCCAAAGCCTGTAATATCCAACGCGCGGCTCTGGCTTCCTCTTCGGGCTTATCGGTTAAGGATATCCTTATTGTATCACCGATACCGTCTAAAAGCAAAGCCCCTATTGCGATGGAAGAGCTGACCATCCCCTGCTTAGGAAGCCCAGTAGCAGTTAGGCCCAAATGCAGCGGATAATCGCAAACAGAACTCATCTTACGATAGGCCTCTACGGTGTCTAAAATATTGGAGGCTTTTAAGGAAACTACAATATCATGAAAATTTCTTTTCTCTAATACTTTGATATAGCCTAAAGCTGACTTTACCATCCCTAAGGCAATGCCTTTATAATCAGAACGCAACGACCCGGAATTAAGCCCTACCCTTATCGGGATATGATGCGCCTTAGCTGAATCCACAACCGCATTTACTTCTTTAGTTTTATAAATATTCCCCGGATTAAGCCTTATCTTATCAATCCCGTTTTCAATGGCGGCAATAGCAAACTTATAATTAAAATGTATATCCGCCACAAGCGGAATTCTAACAGAAGACTTAATCCTTTTCACGGCAAGCGCGTCGTCGGTATCTTTTATTGCCAAACGCACAATCTCGCAGCCGCAAGAAGAAAGCTTATTTATCTGACGGATAACCGCCTCGCAGTCCGAGGTCTTGTATTTTGCCATGGACTGCACCGCAACAGGATAGTTGCCGCCTAAAAAAACATTCCCAACCTTAATGATCCTTGTTTTTCTTCTTTTAATCCGCATTTTTATTTAATAAAAAAACCGAATAACTTGTCTTTGAATTTTAAAATATCATTATAAGTAACAAAAATAGCTAAGGCGATAATCGCAGTCATGCCAAAATTAGCCACTATCTGATCTGCCTTAGGGCTTAAACCTTTGCCGCGTATTTTCTCAACCAAGAGAAAGAAAAGATGTCCACCGTCTAAGACCGGGAAAGGTAAAATATTAAAAAGCGCTAAACTAATGCTTAAAATCCCCACCAAATGCACCAATGCCAATATGCCTAAACCAGCGGTTTTATTGGTAATATAAAAAATCCCTAATGGTCCGGTTACTGAATCGCGGAAAGAAAGTCTCCCTGAAACCATAAACCAAAGCGCCCTGTAAGTCATAACCGTCAAGTCTACACTTTTTAAACTAGCGTAATAAAGCGCCTTAAAAGGATTGTATCTAACCGTAACGAATTCTTCCGCAGGAATTACCCCCAAAAGGCCAACGCGCTTTTTTTGGCCGATCAAGTCCTCAACCTGTTTATCTTTAAGGGGAATGGTAAAATTTATTTCTTTTTCCCCCCTTAAAACTACTACCTCCAGGGAACTTTTGTCCGAAGCATCCTGAACCTGCCTTTGCAATTCTTCCCAAAATAAGATTCGCTTGCCATTAATGTTTACAATCTTATCGCCCGCTTGGATACCGGCAGTTTTTGCTCCATAGCCGTCAAGAAGCCCTCCGACTTTATTGGTAAGCGCCGGGTAGCCGACTACGAATATCAACCAAAAACAAAAAATCCCCAAGAGGTAATTCAAAAGCGGTCCGGCAAAAACCACCGCGGCTCTGCGCGATGGCTTTTGCGCTAAATACTCATCGGCTTTACCGGTATAATCCTCAAGGCTGTCTCCGGCTAACTTGACATACCCGCCCAAAGCAACAGCGTTTAAAGTATATTCCGTTTGCTTAGTCTTTTTCCTTAAGATCGCCGGGCCGAACCCTAAAGAAAATTTCTCAACCCTTATCCCCGCCTTTCGGGCAATAATAAAATGGCCAAACTCATGCACAATAATCAAAATCCCCAAGATCAAGAAAAAAGCTAAAACGCCCATTAATGCCCTATCCTTTCAATTTTTGCCAATGCTGTTTCTTTTGCCCAGGCGTCTTCTCTAAGAAGAACGCCTAAATCTATTGTTTTAATATAACAGCTTTTGCTAAGAACATATTCTATAACTTTTGGTATGTCTAAAAATCCGATTCTTTTTTCTAAAAACGCTTCGGTGGCCTTTTCGCTTGCGGCACTAAAAATGCACGGGGCATTGCCCATTTTCTTAGCTACTTCTAAAGCAAAACCTAAACAAGGAAATTTCTTAAGATCAGGCTTATCAAAATTTAATTCTTTTAATTTATAAAAATCAAGGAACAAACTGCTTTTTGCCGGAAGCCTTTCTGGATAAGAAAGCGCGTATTGTATGGGAATACGCATATCAGTTACGGAAGCCTGCGCCTTAAGCGATCCGTCAACAAATTCCACCATAGAGTGAACGATCGCCTGGGGATGAATAAGCACCTTTATTTGATTTACATCAAGGCCGAATAAATGCATCGCCTCAATCACCTCTAAGCCTTTATTCACTAAAGTGGCTGAATCCACGCTTATTTTCCTGCCCATATTCCAGCGCGGATGGGCAAGCACTTTTTCAACTGAAATATTCTTTAAATTTCTTAAAGGCGCTTCCAAAAACGGCCCGCCAGAAGCAGTCAAATAAACTTTTTTTAAGAAATTCCTATCCTCACCTTCCAGGCACTGCCAGATCGCCGATTGCTCGCTATCAACGGGGAGGATTTTAATCTTCTTGCTTCTGGCGCGCGCCATGATTATTTCTCCCGCGCAAACAAGCGCCTCCTTATTGGCCATAGCCACGTCACATCCGGCGTTTATAGAACAAAGCAGCGGCCGAAGCGCGGCTGAACCGCTTATGGCTAAAACCACTAAGTCTGCCCGGCAAGAAGAAAGCATCTCTTCTATGGCATCTTCAGAAACAAGCCTTATGGATCCTTTTATTTTACCTTTCAATTTTAAAAGAGCGTCTTTATCGCAAACACTAATGCATTCTGGAGAAAATCTAAGCGCCTGTTCTTCAAGAAGCTTGACATTGGAATTAGCGCTTAAAAAAACCACCTTGAACCTATCCGGAAAAAGGTTGATTACCTCTAAAGCATTCTTCCCGATTGAACCGGTAGAGCCTAAAATAGCGATGCGTTTCATAGGGTTACGCTTAAATAAAAATAAAATACCGGAGCGGTAAAAAGCAGGCTGTCTATTTCATCCAATACGCCTCCCATGCCCGGGATAATATTGCCTGAATCTTTTACCTGACAATCGCGCTTCATCAGGGATTCCGACAAATCCCCCAACTGCCCCAACACTGAAAGAGAAGCCCCTAACAACGCAAGATGTATATAATCAAACCCCAAAAAAGGCCTGCTGACCAAAGCTCCAATTATACTGAAAACCAAGCTTGCAACAGCCCCCTCTACTGATTTCTTGGGGCTTACCCGCGGCATAAGCGGGGTTTTTCCAAAACGGCTTCCTATTAAATATGCCCCGATATCCCCAAGCTTAGTAATCAACAACAAGGCGGCTAAGAACCCCATCCCCCCGTCAAGATAACGGATCTTAATCATAAATGAAAAGAACCATGCCACATAAATAATCCCGAATATAGTAGTGGATATGCCTACGATTACCCCTTGATTCTGCCTGCGCCTGAATTGCATTACGATTAAAAGCAGCAAGGCAAGCACGATAAAAAGAAGTTCCCATTTCTTAGTAAGCTCAAAATGTATAGCAATTGACACCGGGATAATAAGCCCCATACCAATGCCAAAATATTTATAGATATTAATGCCTTTTTTCTCAAGCATGGTAAAGAATTCATAAAGCCCTACCGCAATAAATCCGCAAACCGCAAACGCGCAAAGCCAGTCTATGCGCACAGCCACAACAATAATGGACACCAGAATAATAGTGCTCAAAAGCCTTTTAATAAACATCTACTTTACCGAAACGCCTTTCTCTTTTAGCGTAAACAGATATTGCCTTCTTAAAATCCTCTTGCCTAAAATCCGGCCAGTATTTCTTAGGAAAATAGAGTTCCGCGTAAGAAAGCTGCCAGAGAAGAAAATTACTTATGCGCATCTCACCGCTTGTTCTTATTAACAGATCCGGATCCGGGATGCCATCTGTAAAAAGCGCTTTTGAGAAAACCTTTTCATCTATTTGTTTCAAAAAAAGCTTCCCCTCTGAAACAGAAGCAGATATCTTACGGCATGCCTCTATTATTTCCTGACGCGAGCCGTAATTAAGCGCTAATACCAAAACAAGCCCGGTATTATCACAAGTTTGCTCTTTAACGCGCTCTATTTCTTGCAAAACAAAATCCGGCAAGGGATGCTTTTCCCCGATAGTCAAAAACCGGATGTTATTCTTTTTAAGTTCTTTGGATTGGCCTTTCAAGAATTGGGTCAAGAAGCGCATCAGCATGTTCACTTCGTTCTTGGGCCGGTTCCAGTTCTCCGTGGAGAACGCGAACAAAGTCAAAAATCTTACCCCCTGCTCTGCGGCAAAACGCGTTATCTCACGCACGCGCAAAGCGCCTTCCCGATGGCCAGCAGAGCGCGGCAGGCCTTTAAGTTTGGCCCACCTGCCGTTACCGTCCATAATAATGGCCACGTGCCTTGGAACGATATTTTTATCTGCCATTTCTATTTATATTTATTGGTGGACCCGATAATCTATCGCGGGGAATATATTATCCTTATATTCTATATCCGCTAAATACGCCTCATCAATACAGCTGGACTTGATCTGCTCATACAGCGTATTGAAACGCAGGAGATGCTCCTTTGTCCGGTTAATAGCGTAAGAAGTGTGCGTGCCTGTGCCAAGGATAAAAGCCCAGTCAGAACTCTGAGCCAAAAGAAGCTCTCTTAAAGCTTGATTGAGGCTGCGGCGCAAAGTACCGTTTGGATTAGAAGAAGAATATTCTTTGGCTAATTCTGTCATCCTGTTTGATGCCGCGTGCAGATGCCGGTAGACCCAGTCATTAGAGCCCTGAAGCCACATCTCACTATAACCTTTCCAACCCCAGCTTGACATAGAAGGAGTAACTACCTGATTGCGCGGATTTTCCATAAGATACTCTGTGGGGGTGGTCATCTTTATAGTTTTCTGGTCAAAATGAATCTTGCGGATCAAGAAGTCAAGCCACATCGGCCCCTCATACCACCAATGCCCGTAGAGTTCCGCGTCATACGGAGAAACGATCATCGGCTTTTTTTGCATAAAATCATAAAGATATTCCACCTGCTTTTCACGGTTAAACATGAAATTTCCGGCATGCTGGGCGGCCTTTTCTCTGGCAGCAAGCGGATTGTACGGCTTTTTATCATCGCTTCCGGTAATACGATAATATTTTATACCGGTATTGATGCGTATCCCGTCGGGATGGATATAGGGCTTGATATAGTCGTGCTCCAGATCAAAACCTATATCACGATAGAATTCGCGGTAATCATAATCACCGGGATAGCCCTCAATTGAAGACCAAACCTGCTTTGAGGATTCAAGGTCTCTGGCAAAACAGGCAATGCCGGACTTGCAATAGACAGGCGCAAAAACCCCATACTTAGGACGAGGGCTGCCATGCAAAACGCCATGCGCGTCGGAAAAGAAATATTTGATCCCTGCCTCTTTTAATATCTCGTCGTGCCCGGGCATAAAACCGCATTCCGGAAGCCAAATCCCGTTTGGCCGCCGGCCAAGGGCGTTTTCATAATGCGCAACCGCTACTTTAATCTGCGCCCTGACAGATTCCCGGCATGGTTCCATAAGCGGAAAATAACCGTGGGTGGCGCCGCAGGTAATGATCTCAAGCTTGCCTAAATCCTGAAAACGCTTAAAGGCATTTACTAAATTCTTTCCATAGCGGTTGAAAGTATCCCGGGAATTACAAAATGTGTTTAAATACATGGTAGCCAAACTCTGAAATTCCGGCTGCCAACGCGTGCGCTCAACTTCTTTATGCGCCAGCTCAATTAATCTATTTATGTGTTTAAGATACCTGTCCTGTAAAAGTGAGTCCGAAAGCATGGAGATCAGCGTCGGAGTAAGCGACATGGTCAAACGGAAATCCACGCCATCCCTGTCCAGGCCTTCAAACATATGAATAAGCGGAGTATATGTTTCAGTAATTGCCTCGTACAGCCAATCTTCCTCTAAGAAATCCTCATGTTCAGGATGCCTGACAAAAGGCAAATGGCTATGCAGCACTATGCATAGATATCCCTTATTCATTAAGCCCCCGTTGTCTGTCGTGTCACAGAGTTATGTTTTGTGTCTTTTTCCACAATCGGCGTAATGGTAATAGTATCAATTTCATCGGAAGAAGTTGCTTCTACCGGTATTACCTGTTTACCGTCGGGCAGAGCAAACCTCAAGCTAAAAGTCCCGTCGGGACGCAAGGTAATCGTTTTCCCCTGCACAGTAACCTTGGCATCCGGCTCTGTAGCGCCATAGACAATTAATTCAGTATTCACCCACATCCAGAATTTTCTCTGTTTAGGGGCCTGTTTCTTAACCGGGCTTGCCATAGAAGCCATGCCCGGAGAAGCCAGGATTCCAGAAAAAAGGGCCCTTCGCATTCTTTCCTGCCAGGCTTTTCCAAGTGGGGAGCTTCTTCCAAAACCAAAACCCATGCCATAAAGCCGGGCAAACATTTCTTCAGGGATCATCCATTCTTCATCAGTGATCCATGACGGCCCGTCAAGAGGGGTAGAAACAACATTGGAGCGCGCGATAAGGATAAACTCTCCATTAGCCAGCCTTAATCCAATATCCACGCACCAAGCCCTTCCCGGGCCACCGGTATCTATATACCAGCTATTAGCCCCGTAACCTAATTCCACGTCAAAGAATCTATGGGCATTTCTGCCGTTAAACATGACATTGGTCACATCATAGACCCGTAAGACTAATTTAGCCGAGGAAAAATTCTCTTTTAAACGCGACTTAAGGTTATCCCAAGTATCCTGGGTAATCTCCCAGTATGTATGTATCCACCAAGGATCACGCACCATAGCCACAATGCGCACATTGCCGTAACCTGCGGGCAGATCTTTCACGAAACGCGCAGTTTGAGCTTTTGCTTGAGGGCTGTAAAACTTAGCCTGGCCGACTAAAGTCTCATGAGAGCCCATCACCTCTCTCTTGGGATCCTGCACGGGTTCTTTTTTCTTCAATAAAGATTTTGCTTTAAACCTGGCGGGAATACTCTTTATTAACTTGCTATCCCTGGTCTTGGTGATTACTCCTTTAATCTTATCCCGGATCTTTTTAAGAATCGCCATAACAACCCTCCTTAGGGAATAAAAAAGGGGATTTCTATCCCCTTGATGAAAAGGCCTTACTCCCTCTATTGTTTACTTCATTTAGTGCTCTTTTGCTCAACAGCCTTACTTGCTTGGGTAAGCGCATCTTTAAGCTCCTGCTCCAAGGCTTCCTTGACCCTGGTAACCTTAGCCAGCTCTTCCTTAAGGCTTTGATTGATCAACTGTTCTTGCACCAAGGCTTTTTTATTTGATTCAAAGGCGCTTTTTTGCTCTTCTAGCTGCTTGCTAATTTCAGATGCCTTAAGCTGACAGGCTGTTTTATCTTTAGTAATCTTGTTTAGATTTTCTTCCGCGTCTAAACGCACTGCCATTTCCTGCTGACGGGCATTTCTATGCTTAGATACTTCCAGGCATGAATTAACCGTAATAACAACAAGGATACAGCATATCAAACCTAAAATAACCGCTATGCGATTCTTAAAAATAGAGGGAAGATTACCTGCCATTTTATCTTTTATTTAATTTTCCCGGACGGCACATAAGCTTTTTCTTCGGGATTTTGTTCACCGCGCACCTTGGTCACTTTAGGATAAATAACCACTTCCACCCTGCGGTTAAGTTTTCTTCCTTCAGCGCTTGAATTAGAGCTTACCGGGCTGTGTTCGCCGTAGCCTATCGCGGAAATGCGTTCCGGAGAAACGCCCTTTTCATCAACCAGATAATGCAAAACACTTAAGCCCCTGGCTGTTGAAAGCTCCCAATTTGATTTCCAGCCCGAAAACTTAATCGGCACATTATCGGTATGGCCTTCAATGCCCACTTTAAGGTCCGGCACATTTTCCTGTAAAATCCGCGCTACTTTATTAAGAATAGGATAGGCATCGGTTTTAATCTGATTTTTACCAGAATCAAAGAGTATATCCGCCAGGAAAGTAATCACAAGGCCGCGTTCACTCATCTTTAAGCTAACCTGCTTATCCTGTATTTCCTGAGCCAATCTCTGCTCCAAAAGGCTTTTAACCTTGCTTAGCTGATCAACCTGCTTTGACAATTTATCAATTTTCTCGCTGTCAGAACGCCTGCCCACCTGAAAAATAAAAGTACATCCGGAAATAAAAGACGCAGACAGCAATATAACTAATAATTTAGTGATTGTTTTTTTCATTTTAACCTACCCTCCTATTTACTTTTTTAGGAATTTTGAATGGAATTTAACTATAACACGCCCAGGGGTTTTAGTCAAGGTTTTTTCAAGTAACAACTGCCTGTTTTATTCTAAACAAAGATAGTTTGATCGCGTGATGAGCCTACCGAAATAATAGAAACCTTGACCCCTAAAATATCCTCCAATACCTTAATATAACATCGCGCGTTAACCGGCAAGGCCTTAAATTGGCGCAAAGCCGATAACTGCTTATCCCAGCCGGGAAGCGTCCTATAGAGCGGTTTGGCCTTAGTTATTACGTCCATATCATAAGGATACTCTTTAAAAATTTTGCCTTTATATTTATATCCGGTACATATTTTTATTTCTTTTAAGCCATCCAAAATATCCATCTTCATGATCGCCATTTCAGAGATCCCGTTTAAAAGGATCGCCTCTTTAACCATCAGGCAATCAAACCAACCGCATCTTCTGGGCCTGCCGGTTGTGGCGCCGAATTCGCAGCCTTTTTTCCGGATGAAATCTCCGAATTTACCCGTTAACTCCGTCGGAAAAGGACCTTCCCCAACCCGCGTGCAATAAGCCTTGGCAGCGCCTAAAACACGGTCAATTTTATCTGGAGAAACCCCTGTCCCAATACAAGATCCCCCGGAAATAGTCGAAGATGAAGTAACAAAAGGATATGTACCAAAATCTATATCCAAGAATGTCCCCTGCGCGCCTTCAAAGAGGATGTCTTTCTTGGCAAAGACCACATTATTTAAAAGCTTAGCCAAATCGCATAAGTACGGCTTAATGCGGCTGGCTAATTTAAGATAATCCCGGTACATTTGATCAGCATTAAAAGGCGCGTGAGCGTAGACTTTTTCCAAAATCTCATTTTTCTCGCGCAGGTTATCCTCAAGTTTCTCTTTAAAGGATTTGGCAGATAAAAGATCAATCATTCTTATCCCGCAACGGTTGATCTTATCGGAATAACAAGGGCCTATGCCGCGCCCGGTAGTGCCGATTTTATTCTTAATCCGGGTTTCCCGCAATTTATCCAAGACGCGGTGATAGGGCATGATTACGTGCGTTAAATGCGAAATCTTTAAACGCCCTTTAATATTTAAACCGGATTTTTCTATGCCTTCTATCTCTTTTACTAACATCTGGAGGTCAAGCACTACTCCATTTCCGATACAGCAGATCTTATCTTCATGCAATATCCCCGACGGGATAAGGTGAAATATATATTCCTTGCCATCCACAACTACGGTGTGGCCGGCGTTACTGCCGCCCTGATAGCGCACAATATAATCCACCTTGGCAGAAAGAATATCAATGATCTTGCCCTTGCCTTCATCTCCCCACTGCGCGCCGACTAATACGGTATTCATTTTCTATCCACTTTCTTCACGGATTCATAGTAAAAATCTTACGTGCGATATCCGGATATTTGGCAATAAACTGCAGCTCTGAGTCAACTAAAGGTTTCTGATTATGCACATTAGCGTAACGGACTAACTCCAAAATCTTTGTCGCCTCGGCATCATCCTTAAACTCAACTTCAAGCTTTTCATAAACATTGCGGAATCCTTTTATCCCGGAATATTCACCGGCGGTAATTTTCCTGCCGGTTTCAATGATTTCCGGTTCGCCTCTTCCTAACTCTTCAAAATCATACAGCTCATAATTGCGCCTGTCTTTTAAAGCTCCGTCGGCGTGAATACCAGACTCATGGGCAAAGGCATTCGCTCCTATGCCGGGCTGATTTATGGGTATAGCAACGCCAAAAGCATAAGAAGCATAGGTGCAGGTCTTCCATGCCATCTTCAGGTTTATTCTTTCATCCAAACAATAATCCTGCATGCCATGGCCATACTTAACCGCCAAAATTACCGATACCAGATCTGCGTTACCCGCGCGCTCGCCCATGCCATTCACGCAAGTATTGATATACGCGTCACATCCGGCATCATTGGCTGCCTTTGCTCCGGCAATGGAATTTGCTACCACCAAACCCAAATCATTATGGCAATGCACTTCTATAGGAAGCTTTACCGCTTCAGCTAAATCCTTAATCCTATCATAGATGGAAAATGGCGTATCGCATCCAAGGGTATCGCAATAACGAATGCGGTCCGCGCCGGATTTCTTTGCGGCAAGTGAAAATTCCTTCAGATACTCAATGCGCGTGCGCGAGGCATCTTCCGCGTTAACTCCAATGCTTTCTGCGCCGGCTTGGCGCGCCAAATGCACAGCCTCAGTCATTTCATTGATTATAGAGGCGTGATCCAACTTGCCTTTAAATTTATGCACGATCATCTGGTCAGAAGTTGAAATTGAAAGATTCAGGTGTTTGATCTTAGGCAAAAGTTTAAAAGCCGTTGAGACATCTTCGCGCGTGGCCCGGATCCAGCCCCCAAGCCTGATGGGAGACAATTCACCTGCCTGCGCCAATTCTAAATTAGCGTTTAAGTAATTTGTTTCATGGCGGGTCATGGGGAACCCGAATTCCGACTGAAAAACCCCCATCTGATTTAAATAAATATTGATCATTGTCTTCTGTAATTTAGATAAACAAATCCTTGAAGTCTGCACCCCGTCACGATTTGTCACATCCACAAGATATATTTTTCTTTTTTCCATAACGATACCCCCTTTTGCTAAAAACTAGCGGCCCTGAATGATTTCCTTCAACTGCTTATTGGTTAAAGGCTGTTTTAAAGAAAAGATTTGCTGATTATTTAAAAGATACGCTGGGCCCATCATAATCCTAAGCTGTTGACTCAAGCTTATATTCTGGGAAAGAAGGTCTTTGCCTTCGCCGGTTGTGGCGCAAGAATGTATTTTCTCTTGGTCCGCCCCGGTCAGGCAATCCTGCCACCAGCTTGAATTCAGGTTCTTGCTGCGGCATAAGACATAATCCCAATATTGATCAGGGTAATATTTCTCTACGCACACAGCGCGCAAATATTCTTCAACTTCAAGATTCCCTTGCATCGCGTCAAAGCCCGCCTGGTTCTGTATTGCCAAAAAATGCAACCTTGCGCCAGTACCAATAGAATTTTCTAATACCTGCGCAGAAGCCTTATCGTAAATACTTAAAAATAGATCCAGGCCATCCTTTTTGGGCCGGTCAAGGTACATAGCCACTCCAGAAAACTCCGGCTTGATAAGATATAAACTTCCCTTATCTTCCAACTTACCGCTTATGCCGGAGAAACCAGGCTGTTTATCAATATCTTTAGGCAAGACATAAGCGGGCAGGAAATTAATTTTCAGATCCTTGATTAATTTCTTTGCTCTATCTTCAGGGTAATACACATATGCCGGCTGCGCCCCGGGCAAATCTCTCTTGATAAGATTCAGCAAATGCTCATAATCACATCCTAAGCAATCTTTATGGGTAATAACGGTTAATTTTATTTTTCTTGCCTGAGGGAATTGACAAGAAGCCTTCATTTCTGATGGATTTTGGCAGACGCCAATCGCGCTTTTATTGCGGCAATTAATATCCATGAAGCAACGCGGCATAATCTTGGTGATTTCCGGGTCATCACCTACCTTATCCGAAAGGCGGATTAAATCCGCTTGATAATTTTGTATCTTGGCGCCTTCAAGTTTCAAAGATAAAACCCCCAGCTTCCTGCCCTGCCACGAGGGATAGACTATTACCGTATTATTAACCTTCTCGGAAACCTTATCCCGAGCGGATTCGTTGGCGACTAAAACATCCACCCCGTCAACCTGCGAAAGAAAAGAAACATTTTGATTGTGCGCAAGATTGCTTAAAACAACTATAAAATTTGCGCCTTCCTGCTTCGCCTTAAAAATCGCATGCCTCAAAGCTAAATCCGGACGGATAAAATTAATGCTTCCGGCGGATTTTATGGCGGCCTGCTCAGCGGTTAATCCGATAATCGCCGCCTTAATGCCGCTTACCTGCTTAATGATATAAGCCGGTATTTCAGGCGCTGCGGACTTTAATGATATATTGCTTGAAACAAAATTAAACTTGCCACCCTGGATCTTTTCCTTAAGATAATCCGCGCCAAAATTGAACTCATCATCCCCCAAACACAGCGCGTCATAACCTATCGCAAGAAGCGCTTTCAGGTTATATTCGTTGCGCAAGCTATTAAGAGCGGTGTCCTGCGAGAACTCATCCAATATGCCTGCGGCAAAGAAATTGCCCGAATCTACCACAAGAACACTTCCCGCGGGCTTCTCTTTCTTTATTTGCTTTATCAAAGACGCCCTGCGGGCAACTCCTCCGTCTGTCTCAACGGGGCAAGTACAGGTATAGAGCATGGCGTGGGTTTGCCCGGTATAGATAATAGTAATTTCCTGGGCGAATAGTAGAGAATAACCAATAACCAAATTACAAATTACAAATAATAACCAATTCCGAAACACCAATTTACAAAACGGCCGCTTGGTGTTTGGTGGTTGGAATTTGGAATCCATCATAGTCTTATCAGTTTTACTGAAAGTATATTCTCAATCTTTCTGATCTCATCTTGCAGCGCCGCCGAGATAGGGCTGTCCACATTTAAAAGCGACACAGCTTTTCCTCCGGGCTTTTCCCTGCCGAAAGTCATCGCCGCGATATTAATTTTGTGTTTTCCCATAAGCGTGCCTAAATTACCGATGATCCCCGGAACGTCATTATTCTGGATCATCACTACTTCCCCCACAGGCGCAAGCTCAAGATAATACTCATCAATCTTAACGATCCTTGGTTTTTTATTCGGAGATAGCGTTCCGCAAACCTTACGCGTTTCTTTATCAGTCTTGATTTCAATCTTAACCAAATTAATAAACTCATCTTCTGCCGGAGACTTTCCTTCTTTAACCTTAATACCTCTTTCTTTGGCAAGGCTAATGGCATTTATAAAATTAACCGTCTCCTGCATGATCGGAGACAAAATCCCCTTAACCAACGCCATGGTTAAAGGCTTAAGGTCATACTGCGCGATCTCTCCGACATAAGTAATATTTAATTCCTGATACCTTCCCTCTACTATCTGGCCCGAGAACATCCCTATCTTCTCGCATAAATTAATATAGGGATCAAGGAATTTACAAACCTCTGCCTCAAGGCAAGGATAATTAGCAGCGTTTCTTATGCCTCTTCCCAAGAGGGCATCTCTTACGATCTGGGCAACCTCTATGGCAACGTTTACTTGAGCTTCTTCGGTATTGGCCCCTAAGTGCGGAGTAACTACCACATTATCTAACTTTAAAAGCTCATGGTCTTGTGCAACCGGCTCTTTTTCAAAAACATCTAAGGCTGCGGCGGCAACCTTGCCTTCCTTTAAGGCAGCCACAAGCGCGTTCTCATCTATAATCCCGCCTCTTGCGCAGTTAACCACCCTTACGCCTTTTTTCATCAAGGCGAATTGGGCTGTGGAGATCATATGCTTTGTATCTTCGGTCAAAGGCGTATGCACAGTAATAAAATCCGCTCTCGCTAAACAATCATTAAGATCCGCTATTTCAACACCTAAGCTTTCGGCAACTTCTTTAGAAAGAAATGGATCAAAGGCCACAACCTTCATCCCAAAAGACAAACATCTCTTGGCAACTGCCGAACCAATGCGGCCAAACCCGACCACGCCTAAGACTTTGCCGTAAAGTTCCGCCCCTATAAATTTAGAACGCTTCCATTCTCCTTTTTTTACTGAAGAATTGGCCTGCGGGATATTACGCGACAAAGCTAAAATCATGCTTACGCTAAGCTCTGCGGTAGAAATAGTGTTTCCTTCGGGAGTATTCATTACAATCACGCCCTTGCTAGTGGCAGCTTCAAGGTCCACATTATCCAACCCTACTCCGGCGCGGCCGACTACCTTAAGTTTACCGGCATTGGATAATACATCTTTTGTTACTTTTGTGGCGCTGCGCACAATAAGCGCGTCGTAATCCTTAATCGCCTCTTTAAGCTCTTCGGGCTTAAGCTGGGTATTAACATCAACAGTAAAATCTTTAACCTCTTTTAATATTTTTAACCCTTCTTCAGATAATGCATCGCTTACTAAGATCTTAAACATAATAACCCCCTATTTAATAAATCCCAATAATACCAAATCCCAATATTCAATAAATAAAAGAGAAACAAGGAATTATTTTAGAAACACCTCTTGAGCGGCTTTTAAACCAGCGCCCAGATTAAACTTATAGCCCATCTGCGCTAAAACTTTTTCAAGGCAGGCTACGCAAAGTATAATATCAAATTCCGTAATATACCCCATATGCGCGATTCTAAAAACTTTGCCTTTTAACTCCGCCTGGCCTCCGGCAATAGTAACTCCATGAACATCACGCATAGTCTTGACTAATTTCTCTCCATCTATGCCTTGCGGGACTTTCACTGCCGTGACTACATCGCTAGCGGCTGTTGGAGAAAAAAGTTCCAAACCCAAACCCTGCATGGCATTTCTTGTGGCATCGGCCATTTTCTTATGACGGGAGAAAATATTCTCAATCCCATCCTGACGCATGATCTTTAAGGCCTCATTTAAAGCAATGACAACCGGTATCCCGGGAGTAAACGGTGTATCGGTAGACGCCCAGGCCTTTTTAGCCTGTTTCAAATTAAAATAATACTTGGGCAGTTTCGCGGCTTCTATTTTCTCCCAGGCTTTTTTGCTTACGGAAATAAACGCTAATCCCGGAGGAAGCATTAAGCCTTTTTGAGAACCTGAAACAACTACGTCACAGCCCCAGGCATCAGTTTTTAAATCAATCGCGCCCAGCCCGCTTATGGCATCAACCACCAACACCGCGTTAGAATTCTTTACTACCTTGCCTATGGCTTCAATATCGTTTGTGACACCGGTTGATGTTTCGCAAAGAGTGGTAAATACCGCTTTTATATTCGGGTTTGCTTTTAGTTTATCCTGTATAACTTTTGGGTCAACTGCTTTACCCCATTCCACGCTTATAACTTCCGGGTTCACGCCGTAGGCCTTGCATAATTCTGTCCAGCGCTCGCCGAATTTACCTGTTTCCACGCAAATAACAGCGTCTTGCGCGGACAAAAGATTAACCACTGCTGATTCCATGGCTCCTGTCCCAGAAGAAGTAAGAATGAAAACATCTTCGGTAGTCTGGAAAATATACTTTAGCCCCTCGCCAGCTTCTTTTAGAATCTCTTGGAACTGAGGAGTGCGATGATGAATGATCGGACGCGCCATTGCTTCACAAACTTCTGGCGGTAAAGGTGTCGGACCGGGAGTCAATAAATAATTCTTCTTCATAAAAATACCTCCTTAAGAAATATGGGTGGGTTTTGGGTTGTGGGATGTGAGTTTAGAATGAGGCTGCGTTGTGAGGAAAAATATTCTTTCCATCCACACCCTCACCCCATACTCATTACTCATACCCCACTACTAATCCTATTTCTTATTGCTTACAATAACCTCATCCACTAAACCGTAGTTTTTAGCTTCTTCTGCGGACATAAAATAATCGCGGTCAGTATCTTTTTCTATCTTTTCAAGCGGCTGCGAAGTATGGAAACTTAAAATCTGATTTATTTTCTCGCGCATATGCAGAATTTCTTTAGCGTGG
This sequence comes from Candidatus Omnitrophota bacterium, assembly GCA_025453395.1. NCBI lineage: Bacteria > Pseudomonadati > Candidatus Omnitrophota > Candidatus Omnitrophota bacterium. Next base: position 38,645 of record JALOQK010000005.1, on the reverse strand, counting down.
ATAGAAATATCGCTTGCGGCACCTTGCACGCCTCCCCAAGGCTGATGGATCATTACCCTTGAATGCGGCAGAGAAAAACGCTTACCCTTTGTGCCCGCAGCCAAAAGAAGCGCCCCCATACTGGCAGCTTGCCCCACGCAATAAGTAGCCACATCGCACTTGACAAAACGCATAGTATCATAGATGGCAAGCCCTGCGGTGACCGATCCTCCGGGAGAATTAACGTAAATATTTATATCCTTTGAAGAATCTTCCATCTGCAAGAAAAGCATCTGGGCGATAATTAAATTTGCCACGGTATCATCAATGGGCGTTCCAATAAAAAGAACACGGTCTTTTAAAAGACGGGAGTAAATATCATAGGCTCTCTCATAGCCGCGAGCAGTCTGCTCTATGACCATGGGAACTAACACTTGATTCTGACTCATAATGGCCTCCTATATTAGTTGCTCCACTGCGCGTTTTTAAACAAAAACTCCATCACTTTCTGCGGCATGTGTTGCTTAGGGTCAATCTTTTCTTCCTTTGCTATCGCAGATAAAACCAGATAATTCTTCACTTCTTCCGCAGCCTTTGGCTTTAAAGATTCAATCATTTCTTTTTCATGGGAATTAATCTGGTCTTTAGGCATGCCCCGAAGCGCTAAATCCACTTTGGCCTGCTTCAACATTTCCTCCAGCTGGCGGTCTATCATCACCTGCGGGACCTTAAAATCAAGCTGCTTGGTAATATCCTCTATGACCTGGGCCTCTATTTTTTGGCGCTGCTGGTTTTCTTTATTGACAAAAATCTGCCTCTCGAGGGCTTTCTCTAACGCCTTAAGGTCAGGATAACATAAGCCTTTGGCAAAATCGTCATCCACAACATCTGCCTTACGCTGCTCTTTTAGCGAATCTATCTGGCGTTTTAACTCATCTGCGGTTACTTCTATCGCGGGGTATTTTACGGATAACCCCTTGTATTTATTTAATTTTATTTCCGGCACCACTTCAACAACAGCCTTAAAAGAAATATTTTCTCTGTCCAGATTAACTTCGCTTATCTGCGGCAGATCCACAACCGCGATAGATTCTTTTTCTACCGCCTGGTCATAAAGCTCTGGTATAAGCTCCTGAATCACCTGCTGATGAGCATAAGCGGAGAAATCCTTTTCTAACATATCACGCGGCACATGCCCCTGCCTAAAACCGGGGACCTTGGCTTCCTGCCCGATCTTCTTAAACACATCCTCAAACTTATTTTTAACAACTTCACCGGTTACTTTAATGCCTATTTCAACTTTGTTATCCTGCATCTTCTTAACTTCCGTATTCATTTCCAATACACTCAACCTTTCTTTTTTGTTTTTAATTCTTACATCCTGAATTTCTCGCCTAAATAGATCTGACGCGCTTGGGGGTTGTTGATCAACTCGCTGGCTGATCCAGAAATAAGAATTTTCCCCTCGGCAATCAAATACGCGCGGTCGGTAATAGAAAGCGTCTCGCGCACGTTATGATCCGTAAGAAGGATCCCTAATCCCATGTCTCTTAACTCTCTTATAATGCCCTGCGCCTCATTGACCACTATCGGGTCTATGCCGGAAAAAGGCTCATCCAAAAGAATAAACGATGGGTTAGTGACAAGCGCCCTTGTGATCTCAAGCCTTCTTCTCTCGCCTCCGGATAATGTAAAAGCCTTGCTTTTGCGCAAATGGGCGATATTTAATTCATCCAATAATCTGTTAAGCCTGTTTCTTCTGTCCTGCCTGCTCAAAGGCAGGGTCTCTAAAATAGCCATAATATTATCTTCCACGGTCAGCTTGCGGAATATGGAAGCCTCTTGAGCCAGATACGCTATGCCATAATGTGAACGCACGTGTATGGGAAGAGAGGTAATATCATAATTATCAAAGATGATCTTGCCCTTGTCCGGATTGATAATGCCCACCACCATATAAAAAGTAGTGGTCTTCCCGGCGCCATTGGGGCCCAAAAGCCCGACTATCTCTCCGCGCTTGACTACCAAGTCTACGCCCTTGACTACTTCTCTTGCGTCATAGGACTTGCTTAAACCTTTTACCTCAAGAAGGCGCACGATAAAACTCCTTATTTTCCAGAAGGCATACTTAAATCATCAGTAGAAGAAAGCACCAATTGGGGCCTGCCGATTAAAACGATCTTTTTATCTCTCGCGTTGTAAACAGCCTGATCGCTGTAAGAAACATTTTCTCCGCGCACAATGCGCACATTGCCCTTACAGATTAAACTGTCTATTTTAGAATTATTCACCATCATCGCATCCTCGGGAGCAGGCTCATCGGATTTGACTTGAACAGCGGCTTTATCAGATGATGATTTCAAGAAATATATCTCCATCTTATCGCAGTATATCTGGGTATCATCTCTTATGACATGGACCTTATTTTCAAAGACCGCGACGTTCTTTTCATAGTTTATCTCTAAAGGGCCATCACAATTCACAACCACCTGTCCGGCCTTGCCTGAACCTGTAGACTGGTCCAATTTCACGGTCACATCTTTATTCAGATTAACTGTATTTAAATTCGGCTGGCCACTGGCACCCATAGCGGTAGCCATGATCCCGTCACGCTCTATATTGACTTTATCTTCGGTAGAAACAAGCTGTTTTTTTCTGTCCCACTCCAGGGAATCCGTGGTTAATTTCGCTCCGGAGCCAGTAGTAATCACCACATCCTTTTCCAGCTTTACCTTGCCCTCTTTCTTATCGAAATTTCCCTCTTTGGAAGTAATAGTGATATTATCTTCTTCGCCGTAAAGATTGCCCTTAACATCCTGAAGCGCAACTTCGTTTTCCAATAGGTCTGCGGATTTACCGGAAATCTCCCATGTTTTCTTGCCTTGATCGCCGTAACCGGATAAAGAAAAATCCCCGATCTGCTGGCCAGAACTATTCTGACTTTGGGCAAAAGAAGCTGATAGCTGAAAGCTGATAGCTGAAAGCTGAAAACTTAAAACACAGATTATTCTCCAGTAATGCTTATTATTTGTCATATATTTTAAGGATTTCTTCCCACTTACCTTGAGATTTTAAGATAAGTTCCGCTATTTCTCTGACCGCGCCTCTGCCGCCTTTTTTACTGGTCACAAAAACAGCCACATCTTTTATTTCCTGGCAGGCATTGGCAACAGCAACCGGAAAGCCGACTTTCTTCATAACCCCTAAATCCACCAGATCATCGCCGACAAAACAGATTTCTTCAGCGCAAACGTCATATTTCTTTAAAACTTTATCCAAAACTTTTGTCTTAGGGACTGTCCCGGCAAAAACCTCTGTTGCCTGCATGTCTTTGGCGCGGTGAAGAATAGTGCGCGAGGCCTTGGCAGAAACAAGGATGACCTTGATGCCTAACCTGTTCAAACAATACGCCCCAAGCCCGTCATGCACATCAAAGAACTTAGAATCCCTGCCCTTTGAATCATAAATGATCCGGCCGTCAGTAAGAACTCCGTCCACATCCAAAAGAAGAAACTTTACCTTGCTTGCCTTTTTAACAATGAATTCTTCCATTTGAAACCTCTGAATTTTACCACACCGATAATTAAAAGCAAGCGGTTTTTACCTTTGATCAAACCATGCCGGCTTTTATAATATCCTGAACATCTAAAAGCCCGATCGGCTTGCCGTGTTTGTCTACAACCGGCAGCTCATCAATCTTCTTTTCTTCAATAATGCGCATGGCTTCGGCCACAAGCATTTCTTGGGGGACTGTCTTGGGATTAGCGGTCATAACCTCTTTGACTTTACGGCTTGAAAGGTCTGAATCGGTTTCAAGGTGCCGGCGCAGGTCTCCATCAGTAAAAATACCGATCAGCCTGCCATTTTTCCCCACAACCGAAGCGCTTCCTGCGCGGGATTGGGTTATCTTCACTAAAACCCGGGCGACTTTCTCATTACCATCCACAACCGGATTATTTTTTCCTGTGCGCATAAGATCCGCCACTTTCAATAATAGCCTTCTGCCTAAAGATCCTCCCGGATGATAAAAAGCAAAATCTTTGGCCTTAAAACCTCTTAGCTCCAATAAACAAACTGCCAAGGCATCAGTCATGGCTAAAGTCGCGGTTGTAGAAGCGGTAGGAGCCAACCCTAAAGGACAGGCCTCTTTCTTGACAAAAACATCCAAAACCACGTCACTGTATTTTGCCAGGTCTGATTTTATATTTCCGGTAACAGCGATTATCTTAACCCCAATCTTCTTTAATAAAGGCAAAAGCTGTTTTATTTCACTGCTCTGCCCGCTGTAAGAAATAATTACTATGGTATCAAAACTTGCCACCTTCCCCAAATCACCGTGCGAGGCCTCAGCCAGGTGCAAAAATAAACTCGGGGTCCCGGTAGAGGCTAAAGTAGCGGAGAATTTCTGGGCGATAATGCCGGTTTTTCCCATGCCGCTTACTACTACTCTGCCTCTTGTCTTAAATAATATATCCAGCGCCTTTTGAAAACTTTTATTTACCTGCGGCCTTAAAGCAAGAATAGCCTTAGCCTCAATATCCAAAACTTCTTTGGCGCGTTTAATTTTATTTGCAATCATCATAATGCCTTTTCTATTTTTCTTGTTTGTTTAAGTATGAATTCTAAATTTTGCAGGCTAATCATGCTTGAAGCGTCACACAAAGCCTTATCCGGGTTAGGATGCACTTCCAGGAAGAGCCCATCGCAGCCAAAGGCGACTGCCGCGCGGCAAAGCCCGGGGACAAATTCCCGCTCTCCCCCAGAACAAGTGCCTTTCCCCGCGGGAAGCTGAATACTGTGAGTAGCGTCATAAATCACCGGATACCCTAAATCGCGCATGACTTTTAAACTTCTAAAATCCATCACTAAATTGTTATAGCCGAAACAAACGCCTCTTTCGGTTAAAATAATCTTTTTATTGCCAGTTGACTCGGCTTTCTTGATTATTGCCGCGATATCCCAGGGAGCGAGAAACTGCCCCTTTTTAATATTGACTATTTTTCCGGTAGAAGCGGCCGCCACAACCATATCGGTCTGACGGCATAAAAACGCCGGTATCTGAATAATATCAAGCACTCTTGAGGCTTTTTGCATGTCCTTGACGCAATGCACATCGCTTAAAACCGGAATCTTTAATTTACTTTTTACCTGCGCAAGAACCTCCAAGCCTTTATCTATCCCCGGCCCCCTAAAAGAATCCACCGACATGCGGTTGGCTTTGTCGTAGCTGGATTTGAAAATATAAGGGACATTATATTTAGCGGTAATATCCTTTATCCTTTTGGCGGTATCAAGGCACAGTTTCGCGGATTCAATGACACATGGCCCCGCGATTAAGACCATTTTTCCGCTGCCAATATTAATATTACCTACTTTTATCTGCCGCATCAGTTTACCCCCATAGTAAAAATCCCAATGTCAAGATCCCAATACTACCAATTAAATCCCAATTTCCAAATCCGGAAGATTTATTTGGATTTGGGATTTTTCATTAGTTCTTTTGCTCATTTAAGTAATGCTTTACTTTCTCCAAATCCTCTTGCGTGTCCACCCCGATAGTCTCAAACTTTGTCTCAAGGACTTTGATCTTGATGCCTTCTTCAAGCACCCTTAATTGCTCAAGCTTTTCAATGGCCTCCAAATTTGACACCGGAAGATTCTTATAGGTAAAAAGAAAATCCTTGGTATAACCGTAAAGCCCGATATGCTTGTAATAAAACGGCTCCTTGATCTTAGAGCTGGCAGCATGAAACGGTATAGGGCTTCTGGAGAAATATAAAGCAAAATCATTCTTGTCAGTGACCACTTTTACTACATGAGGGTCATTTATTTCTTCGGGATCCTCAATTTTCTTCTTCAGAGTTGCCATAGAGACATTTTTATTCTCTAACAAAGTGCGCGCCACTGTTTCTATCATCATCGGGTGGATCATCGGTTCATCACCCTGAATGTTTATCACGATTTTTACGTCTAAGAAATTTATTACTTCGCAAATCCTGTCAGAGCCGCTTGCGTGGTCTTTGGAGGTCATTACTGCCTTGGCGCCAAAACTCTCCGCGGCAATAAGGATCTTTTCATCATCGCAGGCAATAATAAGATCATCCAATATCTTGGCCTGTTTGGCGCGCTCCCAGACATACTGCAGCATCGGCTTGCCGTTTATATCCGCTAATACCTTGCCCTCTAAACGCGTGGAAGAAAACCTCGCCGGGATCACTCCTACAACATCCATTGTATTCTCACTTCCTCTTATAGAAGATTAATAACCAAACATCAAATCACAATAACCAAACACCGATAATTGTAAATAACCAAACATCAAATTCCAAACACCAAATAATACCCAATAATCAATAACCAATTACCCAAACAAGTTTGGTTATTGATTATTGAAAAACTATTCATGTTTCAATATTTTTTTTGTTAATTCTTTTCTATTTGTTACCGCTGTGCCTAATTTCCCAACCACAATGCCGGCGGCGAAATTAGAAATATAGGCGGCTTCTTCTTTATTCGCCCCGCAAGCAAGAGACAAAGTAAAAGTTCCAATTACCGTGTCCCCGGCGCCTGAAACATCAAAAACTTCTTGGGCTACCGTTGGTATATGTTTTCGGGATTTCCCTTTTTCAAATAAAAACATCCCGTCCTCGCCCAAAGTAACTAACAGCGATTCAAGGTTAAGATATTGCAGGATCATTCTCGCGGCCTGGTCAATATCCCCATGGGTAGCAAGCTTATCGTTATAAACTTTAAATTTATTTTCCTGATCTTTGATCTTAAGATACCTGACCGCGTTCTGGGTTTCTTTTCTGTTGGGAGTGATACAAGTAGCCCCTTTATAATATTCAAAATTGTCTTCTTTGGGGTCAACGGTCACGATCTTTTTATTTTTACGCGCTTCTTGCGTGATAAGCCGCAAAAGAAAGGGATCCAACAACCCCTTGCCATAATCTTCAATGATAACCGCGTCAAAATCCTTGATATTTTTCTGAATGAAGGCCTGCAATTTATCGCGCGTCTTCACCTTGATATTATGCGCATCTTCCCAATCCACGCGCACCACCTGCTGATGCCCGGCAATGATCCGGGTCTTTAAAATAGTGCGCCTGCCATCTTCAATAAAAATACCTCTTGTATTAATGTTTCTTTCTTTTAGCTTGGAAATAAGCGTTTTGGCCTGCAAATCGCTTCCCACAACCCCAAGCAAGGAAACTTTCCCCTCCAAAGCGCGCACGTTATTAGCCACATTGGCCGCGCCTCCGGGGACATAATTGCGCTTGTTCGCCCAGACTATCGGGACCGGAGCCTCTGGAGAAACCCTGTCCACATTTCCCCAGATATACTGGTCAAGGATCAAATCCCCGACAACCAGGATATTGGCCTTAGGGAATCTGGAAATAATCTTATTTAAGGTAGAAATATTCATCTTATTTGTATTATATTATTATGGCGACCTATAATTGTAACACAAATACTAGAAGGCGTAAAACAAAAAATAGCCCTTATTGCAAATTTATCAGCTTCTCTGCCAAAGCTACAACATCTCTTACAGTAATCGCCTTTAAGCAGGCAAAGCCTTTCTTGCAGTTATGCGCCAGGCAAACAGCACAATCATCAGGAGGATTATGCAGATAGGCGTTTTTTTCTCCCAAGGGTCCCCAGCGTTTGGGGCCCAGGCCAGGCTGATTCCTGCCAAAAATAGAAATTACCGGCGTGCCAACCGCGCAGGCAATATGCACCGGGCCGGAATCATTAGAGATAAACAGGCTTGCTCTTTTTAATAAACTTGCCAATTCCAGAAGATTAAGCCTGCCGCAGAGATTAATCGCTCTTAACTGCATCATATCTTTTATTTCTCTTCCTAAAGAAGCGTCTTTTTCTCCGGAAACAATCACTACTTTAAATTTATGTTTGGCGGCTAATTCTTCTGCTACAGAAGCAAAATTCTCTACTGGCCATATCTTAGAAGGACAGCTTGCTCCGGGATGAACCACAATATATCTTTCGCCTTTGTATATACCTTCGTTAACAATCAACCGCTCTATTTTTGCCTCTGACTCTTCTGACAAGGGCATAAAAAGCTTTTTATCTAAATCTTCCATCCCCAGATAACGCAACAGATCAAGATTGTATTCCAGCTCGTGTTTTTCGCCTAATTGCTTAGTATGTTTTAATTTATCCGTCAACAAAAATCCCAACTTGCGATTATAGCCTAAACGTTTTTTGATCCCTGCCAAGAAAAGCGCTATATGCACGCGGTTTACCGGATGCAGCACGATTGCCAAATCAAAATTCTTTTGGCGCAACTGCTTAGCAAGTTCCCGGGTGCCTTTGAAATCTTTATGCTTTTTATCTTTGTCATAAATAATCACTTCATCAAGACACGGATTAAGCTCTAATACCTGCTTAAGCGGCTCGCAGGCTAACATCGCGATATAACTTTGCGCAAACGCAGCTCGTAAATTCATGATTACTGGCGTAGAAAGCAAAACATCCCCAATCCTATCCGTCCTGCAAACCAATATTCTTTTGTATTGGCATCGTTGTTGCGTTTGTTCAGAATTCTGAATTCTGAATTCTGAATTCAAGATTTCCCTGACCTGCCTTAACACGTCTTCCGGCTGGATTATTTTCATGCATTGTATCGTGCCGAATTGACACTGCGCTTTTTCACAGGGCCGGCAGAAAACATCTTTTTTAACTGTTCTTGATAAACTTGACCATGCCCCGTATTTATTTTCATCGGTCGGCCCGAAGATTGCTACTGTAGGAGCGTCTAAATAACTTGCAAAATGCAAACAAGCGCTGTCATTAGTAATTACAAAAGCGGCTTGACGCATTAAAGATGCCAATTGATTAAAATCGGTTTTCCCGATAAGATTAGTGATCTCGCATTTACAGCAAGAAACAATCTTCTCGCCTATCGGGATATCCTGCTTATCTCCGACTAAAACAATGCGCATCTTAAATTCTTTGGCTAAATCCCCGATAAGAACGCTAAATTTATCTTCACTCCAACGCTTAATATGGCTTCGTGCTCCCGGGCAGATAACAATCACCTTATCCTCTGAAGATGCCTTAGCCAAAGGCATAGAACAGGCTGGCGCGTTATAATCCAACTGCGGCATTAATTTCTTCAAAAGCCCAAGATGCTTTTCCCTGCGGTGCAGATTTTTACTGGCAAAAAGCGTTAAAAAAGGCGACACGCTGTAGCGCGCCGGCAAGAATAATCCAAAGACGCTGTTTCTTAAGTCTACGACAAGATCAAAACGCGCCCGGCTTAAGGTAAAAAATAATTTTATCTTTTCTTTTAACTTGGCATGCTTATTATAGGGAATAAATTCATCTACCGCGGGGCTTTTCGATAAAATCTCTCCCGGACGAGGCGAGCAGATAGCGGTAATCTTGGCACTTGGAAAATTATGGCGCAGGACATCCAAAACCGGAAGTGTTAAAACCACATCTCCGATATTGCTTAAACTTATAAATAAAATTTTCTTTATAGTATCTTTTTGCATTCTCTTAAAACATCCTCCGGGGTTATTGCGCGCATACAGCGGTTATCGCTACAATCCAAATCATAACAGGGAATTTTGCACCCAGAATCTTTCTGAAGAACAACTACATTGTTTAACGGAAACGGGCCGGTAATATTAATATCAGTCGGCCCAAAAAGCGCGATAATTTTCTTGGCGCCTACGGCGTTAGCAATGTGCAAGGGGCCGCTATCAGCAGAAATAAATAAATTTAATTTCTTAAAAAGCGCGGCGGATTGTTTTAAATTCATCCCGCAAGACACAACAGGCCTGCCTATCATAAGTTTGCCTATTTCGCCAGCAAGCTTAAGGTCATCAGGGCTGCCGGTAATAACTACTTTAGCGTTATAATCATTGATTAACCTGTCGGCTAAGCCTGCCCAATATTGCTTAGGCCAGCGCTTTAAAAGCCAGTTGCCTGCGGGGTTAAGCCCCACTATAAGGTCATCCGAGTTTAGAGAATTGCGCTTGAGAAAATCTGCAACAAAAATTTCGTCTTCATCGTTTATAAAAAATTCCAGAAACCTATCCTCTACCCTTAAGCCTGACTTTTCAAGAATATTCAGGTAATAATCAATCCGGTGCAATGAATCTTTCTTAGGCAAGGGAATCTTTTTATCAAGAAGAAACCCGCGGTGTTTGGTATTATAGCCGATTATTTGCTTAATTCCGGCTAACCTTAAGATCAAAGCCCTTGTTAATGAGCCGTGCAAAAGAATACCCATATCAAATCTCTTGCCGGCAAGCGTTTTTATAAAGGAAATCTTGGCAAGCAAACTTTTATGCCGGTCTTGCTCGTCATAGATAATAATCTGGTCTAAATTTGGGTTACCCTTTAACACCGGATAACAGCGGCTTGGGATAACGCAAGCGATAAAACTTTTGGGGTAATTACGCCTTAAATTACGGATAGAGGCAGTAGAAAAAAGCACATCCCCCAGCCAATTTACGTTAAATACCAATATTCTATCTGGCATGCTTTCTTTGTTTTTTGTCTTTGCGCGATTCCACGATATAGTTATATAATCCGGTAAGCTTAATGGCAAAAGATAAATCCCTGAACTTAACCTCTGAAACCCGGACGCGTTTTATGGCGAAGATATCATCATTAGGATAATTTACTCCCGGGGTAGTGGCAACTGCTGCGGCGTAACCGGCGTCAATTACCATTTGTCGGATAGGCGCAGTAAACTTTCCTTCGGGATAACTGAAGAATTTCACCTGTGCGCCTAATCTATTCTCCAATATTCTCTTGGATTCAACGATCTGCCTTTTTTGCTCAAAAGGCTGAAGGTTTGTCAAAGGCTCTGTGCCGAGGCAGTGGCTGCCAAAAGTAACAAGCCCTGAATCTTGCATAAGCTTAATCTGCCTCCAGTTAAGCTTTTGCGGATTTACCCCCGCCTCATCCACAATAATAAATATAGTTACCGGAAAATTGTATTTCTTCAAGATGGGAAACGCGTAATGCAGATTATCATTATATCCGTCGTCAAAAGTAATAGCTATTGTCTTAGCTGGTATTTTCTCTTTACGCTTAATTAACTCTGTCAAAGCCTGAAGGGTTACAACTTTATATTGATGCTTATGCAAAAAACGCATCTGGGCGGCAAAGGTAACATCTCTGATCGCTGCCTTATAGCGGCTTTCCGCTTGAGGATAGACCATATGATACATAAGCACAACCGGCGCGTATTTATCCTTAAAGAACATCCCTAAACCAAGAATTAACCCGCCGATAAAAATAAATAAAACACAAATCGTAATCAGGAATTTACGCATTCTTTATAAACCCTTTCTGTTTGAAGCGCCATTTTACTCTGCGAAAAGTTAGCGCAGATGAATTCGCGCGCGTTTACCCCCAGCAATTCTCTTTCTCTTTTGTCCTCGAGAAGGCGAATAATCGCAGCCGACAAGCCGCTGACGTCTGCCGCAGCCACCAATAAACCGTTTTCCCCATGGCAGATCAGGGTCTTAATGCCTCCTACGGAAGAACCAATAACCGCCTTGCCCATACACATCGCCTCCATCAGGCTTAGGCCTAATCCCTCCTGCAAAGAAGAAAGCACAAATATATCCATCACCGATAAGACATCTCTTGTGTCTTTAACATTGGGAACAAAAAATACGCTTTTAGCTATTCCCAGCTGTTGAACCAGCCTCTCAAGGCTTGTTTTTATCTTTCCCTCTCCTGCGATAAGCAGCTTCGCCTGGGGGAATTTCTCTACAACCCTCTGCATCGCCCGGATAAGATAGACATGGCCCTTAACTTCAGATAATCTTGCCACAATCCCTACTACCGGGCCTTCCCCAAGTCCGAATTTTATTTTTTGCTGACAGTTAACAGTTGACAGCTGAAAGCTAAACTTAGCTATATCGATACCGTTGGCGATAAGTTCAATATTGTCCTCGGGAACATTAAAATCTTGCACAAGATGATCTTTTACTTGACTGCTTACAGCAATAACACAAACACCCCAGCAAGGGAATATCCGGCGCAACAATCTCTTCTTGAAAAACCCGTGGCAGGTAGAAACAAATGGCTTTCCTGAAAACCGGCTTAATAAACACGCCAAGACTTGTGTTACCCGCGTATTGGCATGAATAATCTGGATATTTTTCTTTTTTATTTCCGGAAAAAGCTTAAAAAAACTAACCAAAACATTAATGCTTAATTCGGCTTTAGTCTTAAGCGGAACACGGATATAACCGAATCTTTCTTGCTCAAGAGCCGAAACAAGCTCTCCGCTACCGGAAGCAACATAAATATTATGGCCTAATTTCTTTAAACCCTTGGCAAGTGTCAAGATGTAGCTTGAAATGCCTCCGGTATTAAAGTGATTGGCTAAAAGTAAGATATTCATAGCCCTCTTCTATCCACGAGTTACCAAAAAAATAGTTATAAACTAAAAGCGTAAAACGTAAAGCGAAAAACGAAAACTTAAAATTAAAAACTAAAAACAAATACATTACATTTTGCACTTTACGCTTTAACCTTTTCGTTTTTAAGGTTTTGAATTTTTAATTATGGTTTTTAGCTTTTAGCTTTGAATTTTTAGCTAAAGTAACTCCTCCACCGCTTCCACTATTTCTTCAGCAGTTATCATCTTCATGCATCGCGCCTTAGCGCAATGCGGTTTATAACAAGGCGAGCAACTTAAATCTTTTCTGATAAGCTTATATTTGCCCGAAGCATGCATATGGCGCTTAGGGTCAGTTGGCCCGAACAAAGCCACGAAAGAAGTTTCCGCCGCAGAAGCAATATGCAAAGGCGCCGAATCCGGCGAAATAAATACCGCGCACTTCTTGATCAAAGAAGCTAATTGATTAATACTGGTCTTGCCGCAGGCGTTAATGACTTTGGCGTTCTTGGCTATACTGATCAGGTTTTCCGCAAGCATCTTATCCTTTTCTTCACCGCAAACTACAACCCTTATTTTCTTCTGCTCCAACTGCTCACAAACCTTAGCAATGGTAGCAAGCGGAAGATTCTTACTCTGCCATCTGGTGCTGGCGCTTAAATTAATCCCGACAAGTTTTTGATGGTAACTTAACCATTGAGAACCTAAAAACTGCTCTATATATTCCCTGTCTTTCTGGTCTGGCCAGACCTGAAGGCGCGGGTTTTCTAATTTTATTCCCAACGGCTCAAGTATCTTGAATTGATGCTCAAGCGCAGGATAATGGCCTTTATTTTGTTTTACCCCCCGGTTTAAAAGAAAACCAAATTTCCTATCAGAATAACCATAACGATACAAGCTTAAAGTCAAATATGAAAGCAGGTGGCTGGTGCGGTTATTCTGCAGGTCGATAACCATATCAAACTGGCTTTTCCTTAATCTTTTACCCAAACGCCACAGGCCTTTTAAGCCTTTGTCGCGGTTTTTAAAATCACAAACTAAAAGTTCTTCTATGTAAGGGCAGTGAAAAAGCAGGTCCCTGCATTTCTCGCCCACTAAGAAACTTATCTTATAATTTGCAGGCAATTTACTGCGGATCTGATTTATGGCATAAGTAGAAAGAATAACGTCTCCTATGGAGCCGATCTTAATAATAAGCGCCCTTTTCTCTGAAAGCGCCTCTTTGTACACTTCCAGAGTTTTCTCTACCATAAGTTCCAATGTATATTTTTCTTTTAATTTATCGTAAGCAGCTTTTGCCAGCGAAGAGGCGAAATCTTTGTCCTTATAAATCTTAAGAAGCGCCTCTGATATGGCCTGGGGGCTGGATACAGGCACTAATACCCCGGTCTTTTGATCATCGATCACATCTACCACGCCTCCGACTTTGGTAGCTACAACCGGCACGCCACAAGCTTGCGCCTCAATGATCGCCCTGCCAAAGGCCTCTTGGGTAACAGTAGGCAGCACAACCGCGTCAAGCCCTTTGAGCACTCCCGGAATATCCCTCTGCACGCCTAAGAAATCCGTGCAATGCCAAAGCCCAAGCCTTCGCACTAAAACCTGCAGCTGTTCTTTATAAGCTAACTTTGATTCCGGGGCATCGCCTACTATCCATATCTTTAAATGCGGCACATGCTTGCTTAGTTTATGCATTGCCTTTATAAAATCCATATGCCCCTTGATCGGAGTTATGCGCGCGATGATCCCGACGTTAAAGACCTTTTTGCGCTTGGGCCCTGGGTCGGCATATTGAAATTTGTCCAAAGAAACACTTCGCGCGATAAGGCGCACGCGCTCGTGAGGGACATTAAAATCATGGATCATCCTATGGGCAATGGCGTTACTTAAAACTATTACGCGCTTGCCCCAGCCCATAACATAACTAAAGGGATGCTTGCTATAAAAACCATGACAGGTAGTTACAAACACTGCTGCTGTCATGCGGCAGGCAAAAAAAGCGCTCCATGCCGGAGCCCTAGAGCGCGCATGCACAATATCAATTTCTTCCTTGCGGATAATTTCTGCTAAGGCGCGGGTTGACTTAAATATCGCCCAAAGAGATTTCTCATGCACCGGCAGAAAATAGTGTTTTACGCCACAGGCTTCTAATTCTTTGACTAATTCTCCCCCGGCTGAAACAACTATTGCCTTGTGCCCCAACTTAACAAGTTCCCGGGCCAAATCTACGGTGCCGGTCTCAACACCCCCTACACGAAGCTGTGGTAAAACTTGAAGTACGTTCATAATGTGCGCTCCAGAATTTCAGTGATTTTCTTTTTATCATCTAACACAGGATTGTCCTTTTTAACAAATAAATTTTCTATTTCCTCTTTTACCTTGTCCGGCTCAACATAAGAAATAAAACCTTTCTTTTTTAAATTAGCAAGAAATCTATTATGCTTATCGCTTAAGCCCGGGCTTTGGAAAACTATTACCTTTTTTCCAGAACTGGCTGCCTCGGAAACCATAGAAATACTTTCCGCAGAGCAAATAACCACACTAGATAAACCTAAAATCCCTCCCAAAGCAAAAGAAAAATTATTTTGATTGGCAATGATCAAAATAGCATCCGGCGAATCTTTTAATTTTTCACGGATGGCCTCTTCTATTTTTGAACTTGTGCGCCGGGAAGTAGTAAGTAAGATCCGCGCGCCCAAAACTTTGGCTTGTTCTTTTACCTTTTCAAGGACAAAAGAAACTTTATCTGCATCAAGAAAGAATCCCTTTGAATCTCCGCCGATTAAAACTCCTAAGAAATTATCATTAGAGCCTTCAAGCTTAAATTCCTTTCGGAATTTCTCCGCCTGCTCTTTCAGGTATTTTGCATTTACTAAGTTTAACGCGCCTTCAGTAATTGCCACGTTCTTTCTTTCTGCTAAACGGTCATGGCGGGGGGCAATCACCAGATTAAAACGCGACAAACTTAAGAAACCGGGGCGCATGATCGCTACTGATTTAGAAAGGTTTTGGCGGGCAACAAGAAAATTTATCCCTGCCAGAGAAGAACCCGCGGAAATAACCACATCGGGCTTTTCTTTCCAAAGATCAAGATAATTTTCATCTTTTAAAAAAGCCCTTAGGCACCAAAGGCAACCCTGACAACTAAATGGCCCGGAGAACAACAACCCTATTTTAAAAAGAAGCTCTTTAAATTTGCTCTTAAACTCTACAGGGATAATTTTGACACTGGCGGTAATACCTTTTTTCAGGAAAACCTCCTGCACAAGTTCTGCCGCAGCGCGCGATTGGTTTAAATGGCCGGCCTTGGCGTCGCTTAAGACAAGGATATTCTTCTTGTTAGAATATTTCCAGATCTTATTCAGCCAAAGATAATCATAGGGATACTGATAAACAATCTTTTCTAAGATCCTAACTATGTGCTCCAAGTTATCGCGCATATCCCTGTCTTCATCTTGAGAATGCTTAGGTTCAATGGGGGGCCGGACAATCACTTTCTGATACGGACCCTTAATACGCGTAAAATAAACCGGCACGATCAACGCCCCATATTTACGGGCAAATTTCACCGCTCCAATTCCCATAGACGAAGGCTTGCCTAAAAAATCTATCAATACGCCGTTTTTCCCGCCCTGGTCCACCGTCATGCCTACAGATTCCTTATCTTTTAAGATTTGAATAAATTGGCGTAATTGATTTTCCCGATGGATGATCCTGCAGGATTTTGACTGCCGATGTTGATTTAAAAGATTATCCAAATGCGGCAGGCTTTGGTCCCTGACAAAAACACTAAAATTAATCCCTAAATTAGCGCAGATAATATTAGAAAGTTCCCAGTTACCGGCATGCACTGCCAGAAATATAACCGGCCTGTCGCTTTTGGCTGCCGTATCCACATTTTCCCACCCCTCAAAACTTATATATTTATCTATGTATTTCCTGTCCACCTTGGGGATAAGAAAAAGCTCAATCACGGTCTGCCCCAGATGCGCGTAAAACCTAGCTGTTATCTTCTTTACCTGACAGGGCGCCATGTTTTCACCCATAGCGGTTTTTATATTTGCAAAAACCAAACAGCGGTGCCTATGGTCAAAGGTATAAACAATGCCCCCGAGTATCCGGCCCAAGAAAAGCGCTAAAGGCACAGGGATGGCCCTTAAAACAGGGCCAAAGAACCTTAAAATAATATAAGCGCTGTAGTCTATAATAGAATTTTTTTTCATTATTAACTATTTTCCAACTTTAAGTTAAACTTATCCTGGCCAGATAGAACCACAGGTTCAATAGCTAAAACATATACCGGCAGATTCATATCGTCATGTTTTAAAAAAGAAAGCCGCGCGGCATCTTTTTCCGTGGTCAGAATAAACTCTGCGCCAGCTTCTTTTGCCTTCCCGGATATCTGCGCAATATCTTTTAAGCAATACTGATAGTGATCCGCAAAAATAAGTTCATCCAATATCTGCGCCTGGCATTCTAAGAGGCTTTTACGAAAAGATTCTGGCCGGGCGATACCGCAAAAAGAGACTATTTTTCTTGCTCTTAAGATACCGATGTCATTTATTTTCTTAGGCAGCCAAACCGGAAACACATAAACAGGCTTATATTGTATATCTAAAACAATCCCGGAAGGATTTAAGGCAAGAAGTTTACGCTTTAGATCTTGAGTATCAAAGTCTTCGATTTTATTCAACACCAAAACATCCGCTCTTTCAAGAGACCCTAACGGCTCACGTAAAATTCCTGCTGGTAAAACTTTTTTGTTTCCAAAAGGAAATCCGGCATCCAAAGTAACAATCTCCAAATCTTTTTTAATCCCCCACTGTTGAAATCCATCATCCAATATTACTGTATCCGCGCCAAGGCTTATTGCCTTTTTTATTGCGCGCGCGCGATTTTTATCCAAGATTACCGCCAGGATAAGATCACCCAACTTCTCCTGAAGCATGCGCGGCTCATCCGAAATATCATTTTTATTCAAACGATACCCTCGTGAAACTACCGCCACTTTTTTCCCTAGGCTTGATAATCTGCGGCAAAGAAATTGCACAAAAACAGTTTTTCCCGTGCCGCCTAAAGTAATATTGCCCACGCTTATAACCTTACAGGCAAATTCCTGCTGATTAGCTCGGCGTAACCGGCTAATAAGAAGAATAAACACTGTATAAACTAAAGAGAATACCCAAAGAACAGCCTCGAGAAAAAGGTTTCTTCTTTTACCGGTAATTATTTCATAAAGATACTTACGCATATTCTTATTTTAAGAAATTATCCAGTTTCCAATAAACTAACTTTACGCTTGCGTTTTCCGTAATTTTTATCTCTGATTCCTTGCCTAAAGTAACTACCGCATGCCAAATACCTTTCTTAAGTATAACCGGCCTGTCCAAAAGAAAACATTCTATACGGCTTTTGTTCTTGGAAGTAGCTAAATAAATAAGGCTTTTGCCTTTTACCGGCTCAAAGGTTTCATAGGTATCCGGATGCGCCTCCATGGTATCAATTTTCTTATCCCGAAGCACTAAATACGCCACCCTCCAGCCAACAGGCCTGTTTTCGCTTAAGACAATACAGAAAAGATTCTTCTTGGCCTGATTGCGGCTTAAAGAATAATCAATAATTTTGCCAAAACCTTGGAAATTACTAGCGGTGATTTTCTTTACTTTCATAATTTTCCCTTCTAAAGATAGTCTTTAATGACTCTTAAGTTGTTTTCTGCGGCCCCCCGGCCGGCTAAAACAAGTTGTTTGGCTTTTTCACCCAAGCTTAAGGCTTTCTGCGGATAAGATAACAGATCTTTCAAAGATGCAACTAGTTGATCTTCATTTGCCACGCCGATTACCGCTTCTTTATCTAAAAATAATTTAGCGATACCGCGGAAATTAAACATAAAGGGGCCAAACAATACCGGTTTTCCTAAAATTGCCGGCTCTAAAATATTATGCCCGCCGTTTTTAGTTAAACTTCCTCCCATAAAAACAACATCAGAAATAGCATAATAATCCATGAGCTTGCCGATAGTATCCAAGATCAAAATTTCTTTCGCGCCTTTTGGCTTATCCATTTTAGAGATAAGCTGCGCGCTTAATCCTTTTTTCTCCACGATACGTTTAACCTCTGATGACCTCTCCGGATGACGGGGGGCAATGACCAAGCGCAAGGAAGAAAAATCCGGGAGCAATTTTTGATAAACTCTCAACAATTGCTCCTCTTCCCCGGGGTGCGTGGAAGCCGCAACCAAAACAGGAACACCGCTCTTTATCCCAAGGGCTTGCCGCAAATAAACCTCTTGCCCTGAAGACTGTTTTATCTCTACGTCAAACTTAAGGTTACCAGTAACCTTAATCTTATCTTTGCCCACTCCTATTTGCTCAAGACGCCAAGCATCAAGATCCGTCTGCGCGCAGAAAATACTGATTTTTCTTAGTATCGCCTTAAAGAAAAATCTCATAATCTGATACCTGCCGAAAGATCGGTCAGATATGCGGGCATTGACTACGGCTACCGGTATTTTGTGCCGCCAAAACCCCTGAATAAGATTGGGCCAAAGTTCAGTTTCAGCAACAACTAAAAGTGCTGGTTTGATCCTTTGGATGAACCTTTCCACAGAGAAACTAAAATCCAAAGGAAGATAAATCACCTTATCCACAGAAACAATCTGTCGGGCAACCTTATTGCCGGTAGCAGTAACCGTAGAAATAATGATTTCTTTATTTGGATAGGCGGATTTAAGCTTAAGAATAAACGCGCGCATAGCCATAACCTCGCCCACGCTTACCGCGTGTATCCAAATGGGGTTATTGAATTTAAGTTCCTGCGCTAAAAAGCCAAGGCGCATCCATAAACCCCGATGCAGCTTGCCTTTTACAGCTAAAACCGGCAAAGAAACAAGCGCGTATAATAAGAATATAATATTATATATCACAGCCATAGGGAGTTAATTATACCACTAAAATGGCCGGAGGGGGACAAAAAATTGGCAATAACCCATATCCAAATCCAAATCACCAAACAAATTCCAATTACCAATTTTACAATAACCAAACCTGTTTGATAAATTGGTACTTGGTTATTGGTGTTTATTTGGTTATTGGTGCTTGATAATTGGCTATTTAATTACTCAGCGATTCTTTGAAAGGCGCATTAAGCCCGGGGATGGGCTTTGTCGTAGACGCTTTTTAAGCGTTCTGTGGTAAGATGGGTGTAGATTTGAGTAGTAGACAGATTAGCGTGCCCCAAAAGCTCCTGCACGCTTCTTAGGTCTGCGCCGCGGTTTAAAAGGTGCGTGGCAAAAGAATGCCTTAAGGTATGCGGGCTAATCCCTTTTTTAGCTGCTGTTAGGCGCAGGTATTTACCCACTATATCACGCACTCCTCTGTCAGTAATGCGCCTGCCGTTTTTATTTAAGAAGACCGCTGCCACCATACTTGCTCGATGCACCAGATAATTACGAATAGCAGAAATAGCATGGTCTCCGATAGGGACAATGCGCTCTTTCTTGCCCTTACCGCGCACCTTAATCACGCAACCGATAAAGTCAACATCCTCTTGGTTAAGCCCCACTAATTCCGAAATACGCATACCGGTGCTGTAAAAAGTTTCAATAATCGCCAAGTCCCGATATGATAATTTATCATCTTGATCCTTAGGAATAACCGAAGAAATCAATCTTGTCACTTCCTCTTCAGTCATAAATTGCGGCAGATGCTTATCAAGTTTAGGGCTTGATATACTTAATGCCGGGTTAGTCTTGATATGCCCTTCGCGGGTTAGGAATTTAAAAAATGAGCGCAAAGTGGAAAGATGCCTGCCCATGGTGCGGCTTTGCATGCTTTTCTCTTTTAGGGTGGCTAAGTATTTACGCAAAGTAAGATAATCCACGCTTTCAAGGCTTTTCTCGCCTAAGAATTTCATGAAATCGTTTAAATCCAGGGAATAATTAAGAAGCGTATGGCGGGAGTAGTTTCTTTCAATTTCCAGATAACGCAGGAATTTATCAACGTAACGATCCATTACTCTTTACTTTCCTCTTCCTCGCCCGGCAAATCTTTAGAAACAAACCGGCATTTAGGAAAATTGGAACAGCCGTAAAACAGGCCCCGCCTTGAGTGCCGCTCGATCAACTCTCCCCCGCAATCTTTTTCCGGACATTTTACTTTGGTAGTAATAGATTTAGAAAAGGTACATTCCGGATAAGCGCAACAACTCAAAAACTTACCGCGCCTGCCCCATTTAATTACCATAGGCTTGCCGCATTTTTCACAAGTTTCCTCGGTCTTAACCACTTCCTTCTTAATATTATTCTGGGCAAAATCAAGCGACTCTTTGAATGGCTTATAAAAATCATTTAAGACTTTTTCTTTTTCAAACTGCCCCTCTTCAATTTCATCAAGCTCCTCTTCCATAAGAGCGGTAAAATTTAAATCCATGATCTTGGGAAAATACTCCACCAGCATATCGGAAACCTTCATCCCTAATTCCGTGGGGAAAAAATATCCTCTGATGCGGCGCATATAATCACGCAAGATAAGCGTCTGAATGATCGGGGCGTAAGTAGAAGGCCTGCCAATGCCGTCTTCTTCAAGCGCCTTAACTAAAGAGCTATCCGAAAAACGCGCCGGAGGCTTGGTAAAATGCTGGGAAGGATCAAGCTTTAACAGGTCAAGCGCTTCTTCTTTCACAAAAGAAGGCATCTGTTTTTCTTTGTCCTCATCTTCGTCTTTCTTGTCATACATCGCCAAGAATCCGTCAAAGGTAATCTTTGACCCGGAAGCCGAAAACAAATATTTCCCGGCTTGGATATCAACGCTGGTGGTAAGATAAACTGCCGGGTTCATTTGGCTGGAAACAAAACGCCGGTAAATCAATTCATATAATTTATACTGCTCTGGGGTAAGGTAATCCTTTAATTCTTCGGGGGTTTTGGAAATCAATGTCGGGCGGATTGCTTCATGCGCTTCCTGCGCGTGTTTTTTTACTTTATAAATATTGGGCTCTTGCGGAAGATACTGTTGCCCAAATTTCTCCTGTATAAATTTACGTACCGCGGTAATTGCCTCTGGGGCTACCCGCGGAGAATCTGTACGCATATAGGTAATTAGCCCCACGACCTCTTCATGGCCGATATCCACGCCTTCATAAAGCTGCTGGGCAATTAACATAGTCTTAGCGCCGTTAAATTTCAAACGGTTAAACGAATCCTGCTGAAGGGTACTTGTGATAAAAGGCGGCAAGGGATTGCGCCTTTTTTCTTTTTGCTCTACGTCACTTACAATGAATTTCTGATTTTTGATATCTGAAACTAGAGCATCAGCCTCTTCTTTATTTACTATTTTTACTTTTTTATCATCTGCCTTATCTAACTTAGCAATAAAGACTTCGCCGGAATCTTTCTTTTTAAGTTCTGCCTCAACATCCCAATATTCCTGCGGGACAAATTTCTGGATCTCTCTTTCTCTCTCTACGATAATCCTTAAGGCCACAGACTGCACGCGTCCGGCGCTTAAGCCGCGGGTAATCTTTTTCCAAAGTAGCGGGCTTAAAAAATACCCCACGATCCTATCCAGTACGCGCCGTCCAGCCTGCGCCTCAACCATATTTTTGTCAAATTCCCGGGCATGAGAAAAAGCTTCTTTTACTGCCGATGAGGTGATCTCATGGAAAACTACACGCATGACTTTCTTGACTTTGCCTAAGCGCTCTTTAATATGAAAACCTATCGCCTCTCCTTCGCGGTCAGGGTCGGTAGCGATATACACGCAATCTTTTTCCTTGGCCTGCTTCTTAAGATCGGTTAAAACTTTTTTGCGCGAAGGAATCACCACATATTCAGCTTCAAAATTTTTCTCAATATCCACCCCTAAACTTTTCTGCGGCAGGTCAATCACATGCCCCATAGTAGAAACTACTTCAAAATCACCGCCTAAAATCTTGGTGATAGTGCGCGCTTTGGTGGGAGACTCAACAATAACTAGATTCTTTTTAGGCATTTATATCTCCTTCAAGTAATAAATTAAATAACCAATTACCAAATTCCAAACATCAAATAATCACCAATTAACAAAAAAAGCAAATAACCAAACTAAGAAACCTTACCAGCTATAGCAGAAAAAATCTTCTTTAGCTGCATTGCTTCTTGTAAAGCTTTATCAATATCACAAGCCAAAGAAGAATTTTCTTCTTTTAAAAGTTGAAGCCAATAATACGCTTCTTTGGCTTCCCTTCTCGTAATTAAAATACGATGAGTAAAATCTTTTTTACTCAAAGCATCGTTTGCTTCACGATAATTTGCCCCTACAGAGCCACTAGAACGTACTAACTGACTTATAAGTTCAATATTTGTAGCATTGCGAGGAACCTTCTTGCAAAGCTGTATTACCGTCTTGCTAAATTCTAACGTTCTATCTTCTAAATCAAACGTATGTTTGGTTATTGGAGCTTGCAACATTGGTTATTATTTGGTTATTGGCATTTGGTTATTGATTATTTTTAATGAATTGTTTTCCCGGAAGCTCTTTAATAAGTTTCTTTACTTGCAATGTTAAGAGTATCTCACAGGCGCGCGAGATATTCAAGTTTGTTTTTTCCAAGATATCATCCAAAACAACCGGCTGATCTGAAATTAAATCATATAAACCCGCGTCCTGCGGGTCAGGCGCAGGGATTTTAAGCCTGTTTTTGATTTCCTTTCTGGGCATGTTTCTTAATAAAGGAAGCTTTAACTCTTCCAAGATATCTTCTTTGCTGCAAACTAATTTTGCTCCCTGCTGGATTAATTTATTTGGGCCCAAAGATAAAGACGAATCAATTTTTCCGGGCAGGCAAAACACATCTCTTCCTTGCTCAAGGGCAAAATCCGCGGTAATTAACGCTCCGCTATTTTGCGCGGCTTCTATAACTAGTGTTCCAAGAGACAAGCCGCTTATCACACGGTTTCTGCGCGGAAAGTTTCCCCTTAGCGGCTGTGCCGCTAAGGGGAATTCAGAAATAACTGCGCCATTTTGAGCTATTTTTTCCGCCAATTCTTTATTTTCCGCTGGATAAATATGATTAAACCCGCTTCCGATAACTGCAATAGTGCGTCCATGGGCTTTTAACGCCCCTTGATGCGCAGAAGTATCAACTCCGCGTGCCATTCCAGAAACAATAGTTACGCCGTCTTTGGCTAAATCAAAAGAAAACTTTTCTGCTTGAGATAATCCGTAAAAGGAAGCCCTGCGGCTTCCTACTACACCTATGGCGGATTTATCTTCCTCTTCTAGATTGCCTTTTACGTAAAGCACAATCGGGGGGCTGGGAATATTTTTTAGATTTTCCGGATAATCCGCGTCATCTAAGGTAATAATTTCTAAACCCAACTTCTCTGCAGCTTCTAATTCTTTATCTAAATCTTCTTTTTTAAATGCGTGAATTCTATCAGCAATCTTTTGACTAACTCCAGCAATACGCATCAATTGGCCAGGGCTGGCAGTAAAAATATCCTCAAGGCGATCAAAATAATCCAAGAGCCGGCCCAAGCGCACGCTCCCAATCTCGCCAATCATGTTCAAACTTACTAAAACTTCGAGTTTAGTCATTCCATCAGCTTTCAGTCGTCAGCTATCAGCTTTCAGATAAATAAAGTAAAAAAGTGAGACCATAATTCAAAACGCAAAATTCTTAATTTTACGCTATAGCTTTGCGCTTTACGTTTTTAATTCTACGCTTATGTTTTTTCACCTGTGACTTTGTGGCTTTGATGATTTTTTGTGCCACTTGCTCCACCGATAATTTTGAGGTATCAACTGTTTTATGCGCCAAAGCATAATATTTAGCGCGAGACGCTAATAATTCCTTAATCCGTGCCTTGGGATCAGGGACATTTAGTAACGGACGGTCTTTATTTCCAGAGACTCTCTTTAAAATTACGCTTGGCGAGGCGCAAAGACAAATAACTTTACCGGTTTCTTTCATAATCGCAATATTAGCTTTATCAAGGACGATCCCACCCCCACAGGAAACCACGAAATTCTTTTCCTTGGCCACTTCCTTAAGCGCTTCTTTTTCTATCCTGCGAAAATAAACCTCTCCCTCTTTAGCAAAAATATCCGCAATCAACCTCTTCTGACGAAGTTGAATAAAATCATCCAAATCTAAAAACTTCCAGCGTTTGGACTTTGCTAAAAGATTTCCTACTGTAGTTTTGCCTGTACCCATGAAGCCGACTAAATAAATATTATTCATATTATGCTATAGGTTACGGCAAAGGCTACGAAGCTTACCGCCTCGTAGCCCTAACCGAATCACCATTATTCCTGATACGCTTTTAACACTAAGTCACTCAATTCCTGCTTAATCTCTTTTGTGGTCGGATAAACGGTATCATACCACTTACCGTCTTTTCCCTGATGCCGCGGCATACCCACAAACAACCCCTTACTACCGTCAACTACCCTTAGGCCTTTTACCACCACCCCGCTTAATGCCACGTCCACAAAGGCCTTGGTCTTGGTTTCGCCGTCGATCTTATAGATCCGGCTCACTGCAATCGCGCTCTCTGACATAGCAATCA
This sequence comes from Candidatus Omnitrophota bacterium, assembly GCA_025453395.1. Taxonomy (NCBI): domain Bacteria; kingdom Pseudomonadati; phylum Candidatus Omnitrophota; species Candidatus Omnitrophota bacterium. The sequence goes on along the minus strand of JALOQK010000005.1, from coordinate 13,722 downwards.
CCCCCTTTGTTTTATTAGACGAAGGAGATGATGTTTTCTAACAGATTTTTTTTCGGTATGCCAAAAAAGCCTGTTTTATATCTTTAAGGTTATCTGCGCCAAACTTTTCCAAGAAGGCCCCTGCCAACACAAAAGCACAGGCGGCTTCGGCAACTACTGCCGCCGCATGCACCGCGCAAGTATCAGAGCGCTGGACATTGGCCTTGCAAGGCTTTTTAGTGCGCACATCAACCGAAGCTAATGGATGCGCCAAAGTAGCAATCGGCTTCATGCAGGCGGAGAAAACAATATCTTCGCCATTTGAAATACCGCCTTCAATTCCTCCGGCATTATTGGTGCAACGGTAATATCCGTTACAATTAGAATAAAGAATCGGATCGTGGCACTCTGAACCAAAACAATGCCCATAAGCAAATCCTAAACCAAAACCTATGGCCTTGATCCCGGGGATGGACATAACTTGCGCGCAAATCCGGGCATCAAGCTTACGGTCAGGCTGGACGTGGCTGCCTAATCCGGGGATAACGCCAGATACCTGCACCTGAAATATCCCGCCCACAGTATCACCCTTATCGTAAGCCTCTTTGATCCTCTGGGGGATTTCTTTAGGACGGCTTTCACCGCCAACAATTGCCACATTGCTTTTAATCTTCACCCCAAATTCTTCCAGTAATGTTGCGCAAACCGCTCCCACAGCTACCCGAGAAGCAGTTTCCCGCGCCGAAGCCCGCTCTAAAATATCACGCATATCATGCGTGCCGTATTTTAAGAATCCGGCTAGATCCGCGTGCGCTGGACGAGGCGCAAAAACATCAGGAAGCTTATTAATAGAAAAGTCTTTATTCTTGATCATCATGCCAATGGGACTGCCGATGGTTAAGCCCTTTCTTGTCCCGGAAAGAATATTTACTGTATCTTTCTCAATTTTCATGCGCGCGCCCCGGCCCGGCCCCTCTTGGCGGCGCTTAAGCCAAAGGTTAATTTCTGAAGCATCAAGCTTTAGCCCCGCAGGAATACCTTCAAGTATAGCCATAAGCGCTTCACCATGCGATTCACCACAAGTCAAATATCTAAGCATAATAAACCCCCTTGGTGAGCCCGCCACGCTTCATCAGCGGGCGAGCCAGTCCCGAAGCCTGCGCAGTAAATTTCTCGCCTGCCGTAGGCAGGCAGGAAATTTACAAGCGTTTAGGCAAGGGACAATAAATTGTTATTTCCACAAACCTCTATGATTTACCCTTGCTTCATCAAACGCCTCTTTGAATAAACTGGCATATTTAACATCCGGAGGAATAGTCAAAAGATAAGCATATCCTTCCCGAATAATCTTCTCATTCACAAATGTCCCATCCTCTAAATAAACATAAGCCAAAAGCCGGTTGTATTGGTCGCGCTTCTGAACATCAAATTCAAGGCGCACACGCTTTCCTTCAACTAAGTCTCTGGTAAAACTATAAGCCTTCTCTCCCATAGCCTTAATCAAACGCACGCTCATCTTGTTCCTTTTGGAATCGCGGTAAAGTTTTGGCGAATCGTGGGTCTCTGGTGTATCAATGCCTATAAGCCTTACTCTTTGGCCGGACGCAAGAAGCAATGTATCGCCATCCACAGCGCGTTTAACAATAGTTGTACCTTGAGCATCTACTGGATTTAAAGCGCCTTGTTTATTTAATTGGTATAGGCCTAAGCTAATAACAATTATAAAACCAAGAATGATCCAAATATAACTTTTACGCATATTCCTCCTAAACGTTTGCGCAAACTAATCCTGCCAAAACAATCATATCCTCAATGCAAAAAATATCTTTGGCGCTTTTATCCAAGAAAATATTCGCCTCGGGAGCAAATTCCTCGTCTTTCTCCCAAAGCGCCAATAATACCGGAACCCTGTCAAAAGCTTCTATGGCAACTGCATAATCGCCATAAGGTTCTTTTTTACCGGGGAAACGTCCTAAGACATCTAAGATTTTTTCCGGAGAAGCGCCGTATTTCCTGATTAAAGGGTCAATGGCGCGTTTCTTAAATGCTGCCCAATAACCCTCCACACCTGACAGCTGGCGGAAATCCAACCACTGGCCAGTAACCTGCGGCAGGCCAGAAAGGCTCTTCACCAGATAATGCAATATAATTACCGAAGGAAAATCCTTTGCCGGAACATTGCAGGACAAAGAAAAAACCTTTCTTCGCGTAATATCAACCTGGTAATTATCCGCTAAAAAGCGCACAGACAGGCTTTTTTGCTTTGTTGCCGCCTGTAATTCCTCCCAAGCCTTATCTAAAGCTGCCGCATATCCCATTCTATCAAATCCCCAATTCCAATAATACCAAATCCCAAACAAATCCAAAATCCCAAAACCCAAAACAAACCTAAAGCCTTAATACAGAGCTATTTTATGCTTTTTTATTAGATAAATCAACTTATTTACACTATAATAGCCCCTATGATTTACGACCCCTTTCAACAAACCGCCATTGACTACATCAATCAGGGCTTTTCAGTTATTGTTTCCGCTCCCACCGGAGCAGGCAAAACCGCAATAGCAGAACATGTAATTGAATCCTGCCTAAAAGAAAAATCAGGCGGAGTAATCTATACCGCTCCGATTAAAGCCCTGTCTAACCAGAAGTTCCGCGATTTCCAGAAAAATTACCGCGATGACATCGGGATACTAACCGGAGACGTTTCGCTTAATCCATTCGCGCCTGTGTTAATCATGACTACCGAGATCTTCCGCAACAAAATCTTAGACCAGCCGGAAACCCTGAAAAAATATAAATGGGTTATTTTTGACGAAATACATTACCTTGATAATCAAGAGCGCGGCACAGTCTGGGAAGAAGCGCTGATGTTTATGCCGGAACACATGCGCATACTGGGGCTATCTGCCACTATCCCCAATATTAAAGAATTGTGCCTTTGGATTGAATCCATACACCGGAAACCCATAAAATCTGTTATAGAAAACAACCGGCCTGTTCCATTGCACTTCTTCTACCAATACAATAACGAGGTTTCAGCAAATTTAAATCCCATAAAAAATCCCAGAAACTCCAAACCGAATAAAACCTTGCGCCTTATTGAATATATCCAACAGCACGAAGGCCTGCCCTGCATTTATTTTGTCTTTGGCAGGCGGCGCGCCGAAGAATTAGCCCATGATTTATCCGGATTTAATTTTTTATCCCATCAAGAAAGAACAACTATCACCCAGATGTATAAAGGCCTCTGCCGGATGTTTGATTTGGAACAGGAACCAAGCGCGGTTGACATGTATCCTTTAATTGAAAAAGGCGTGGCCTTTCACCACGCCGGGATGCTGCCCACACTAAAAGAAGCAATTGAGCGGCTTTTTACCAGTAAACTTATTAAAGTTATTTTTACTACCGAGACTTTCGCCTTAGGCATCAATATGCCCAGTAAAAGCGTTGCCTTTGATGAATTAAGGAAATTCTATGGCCGCTATGTCAGAAGCCTGAAGACGCGCGACTTCTATCAAATGGCCGGGCGCGCCGGCAGGCGCGGCATAGACAAAGAAGGATTTGTTTATTCCCGGGTTAACCCTTTTCGCATACAGCCGCACGAAGTAAAAAAAATTATCTATTCTCCCCCGGAAGAAGTGATCAGCCAATTCAACACTTCTTATGCTACTATTCTTAACCTTTATGAAAAACACCGGGACAAGGTCTTAGAAATTTATCCGCGCACCTTGCATTATTTCCAATCCCGTAAGAACCGGCAGAAAGAAGCCTTGAGGCTAATGGATGCCAAATTAAAACTTTTAAAAAAAGACGGCCATATCCAAAACGATATGCTCACCCAAAAAGGCGCCTTTGCTAAGACAGTTTACAGCTACGAGCTTTTGATGGCGGAACTTTTTGTTATCGGGGCATTAGAGCAAATGGATGAGGTCCAACTTGCCCTAACCTGCCTTGCCGCGGTCTTTGAGCCGCGCAAAGGGCAAGAAATATTAGATATTTCTCACCGCGCGCGCAAGGTAAGAAGGTATTGCGAAGAGATCTTTGCCCACATTAAAGAGAAGGAAGAATCGTTTCGTATCTACCCCTCAAGTAAAATGCCTTATTTTAACCTTTCTACAGCTATGGAGGCATGGTTAAACGGCACGCAATTCAATAAAATATTAAAATACACTGATACTGATGAAGGGGAAATTATTCGTTATTTCAGGATGAGCGTGCAGATATTGCGGGAAATAAACGATAATAAAGTATCCTCCGCCGCACTGCACAAGCGCCTGGGAGAAACCATCCGAGTGATCAATCGTGATATTGTCAACGCCGAGAACCAGCTGAGAAAAGGTTAAAAGTCTACTGCCATACCTATCTGGATGCCATTCTTAACGCAAAACCCAGCATTAACTTCCAAAACATAAAGCACTGCCGATACCGGGCTTAAGGCGGGGCAATTATTTTCACAAATTGGCACATCTGTATCAATATCTATTATCTTCTTGTGCTTATCAATCCAGATTATATCCAAGGGAAACCGCATATTCTTCATCCAAAAACCTGGGGTACGCTCTTCAGGGAAAATAAAAAGCATGGCCTGATCCATGGGCAAGCTCGCCCTGTACATAAGGCCTTTTTGCCACTCTCGCGGATTAGTTGCCAGTGTTGCGTTTAAGGTAGTTTTATTTAAGCAAACCTGAACAGCTTGCTGTTGAGAAAAAATTTGTAGGGGCAAAAAGAAAACAAATAAAAGCAAGATTACTGCTTTAAAATTAAAAAGGATTCTTGCCTTTTTTGAAAACAAGGTAATCCTCCAGTATTTTCTTGTGGTCAAAAGCGAAATCTTCTTTTTCAATCTCTTCAATAGGCAAGACGCGCAAGTCTGCCGCATCATCGCCGGCTTTAGGATTACCCTTAGCTTGAGCAATAAAAACTGTGCCAATAGTATGAAAACGCGCGTCGCGATTAGCGGCAGAATAGGTATGGAATTGCTGCAGATTAAATATATCAAGCCCGGTTTCTTCTTTCATCTCTCTTGTTACTGCCTCTTCAAGGGCTTCGCCATAATCTACAAATCCTCCGGGAAGCGCCCAGCCAAAAGGCGGATTAGATCTTTTGATGATCACTATGCCTTGGGGTGTTTCAATAATCGCGTCCACCGTAACAAAAGGCCCCCAGCCTAGGTTATTAACGATATATTCCAAATAGCCAATGGCATTCTTATTAAAGACATCCAGGGCCTTTTGGTCATTCAAACAAAAAATAATTTCCTTAAGATGCGTTTTTTCTTCGCGCAGACACTTAAAAACACACTGCGCCATAATCTTAGCGCAGGCAACCAAAGGGAATCCCCCAGTGCCGCATCCCAATGCCGGCAAGGCCAGGGAATTTATCTTTAACTGTCCAGCTAAACGTAAGGCGCTCGCGCAAGAAGCGCGTATCTTATGTTCATCGGTTTTAAAAGTCATCCCCATAGTCGCGGCATGGATCACATATTTGCAAGGCAAGTTCCCTGCGCAAGTCACTACAGACTGACCGATATCAATAGGGCCTTTTTTAACTGCCTCTTCTTCAATAATGCCCCCGCCTTTTCTTTTGATTGCCCCTGCCACGCCGCCTCCCATGACTAATTTATTATTGGCAGCGTTAACAATAGCATCAACCTTCAAACTTGTGATATCCGACAAAACAGCCCTTACTTCTGTTTCTTTTAGCCTCATCTTATCCTCTCCAAAACAAGCTTATTGCCTTTAGCGTCATACTGGAAATTAAACCTTTTTAAGAAAGACATGCCCAAAAGTCCGTCCTGAATATTCAGGTCTTTATGCTCTTCGGTAAAAAACGCTGCCTCCACATCGGATGCCTCCACATTTTCTACCCGCACATTGCTTAAAATAATATAACGCGCGGGCAATTTCCTGCCATCAGCTACCTGTATCTCAACCGGCGTGCCGTCCTTATAAATATTAACCCCTATCCTTCTAGCCATATCATTAGTCAACAAAATAAGAGATGCCCCGGTATCTATGATCAACCTTGCCCTTAATTTTTTATTTAAAGTGGCATCTACCAAAAGATGCCCTTCGGATTTTTCTACGCTTACTTCTTTAGGCCTATACTGCTGTTTTATTTCCTCTATGGCCTTTTTTTCTTTCCACTGCTGCATTTCCTGCTTCCATTGTTCTTCAGCTTTTGCCTGCATCTCTTGTGATTTCTTGCGCTCAATCTCCCAGTTCTTTAAAATAACCGCTATTTCATCCGGGCTTGACCTCTCTACTTTCTCTACCGCGGCCCTCTCAAAGGTAACTGTGCCAAAACCTACATCTAACTCAACACTCTTATCGTTTTCAAACTTAACCAACCCCTCCAAGGTCCTTCCGTTTTTTAAATATAAAGTGTCCGCGCAGGCAATGCCAATAATTGTAAATACGCCAAGCGCGAAAATGCACATTCCTATTTTCATGCAGTTCTCCTTATTTTTTTAACCCGGTTCACCAAGCGGCCAATACCCTGAATTTCTATTTCTATTAAATCTCCCGGGCGCATTGACCCCACCCCAAAAGGTGTTCCGGTAGAAATAATATCTCCCGGGTACAAAGTCATAATACTGGATATAAAAGAAACCAGATAATTAACCGGAAATATGAAATTGCTGGTGTTAGAATCCTGCTTTATTTTACCGTTAAGATATGATTTTACAAAAAGATTTTTCGGATTAATATCAGTTTCAAGATACGGCCCTACCGGGCAGAAGGTATCAAAAGATTTCGCTCTTGTCCATTGCCTGTCTTTTTTCTGGATATCGCGGGCAGTCACATCATTTAAACAAGTAAAACCCAAAATATAAGAAACAGCTTTCTGGGGAGAAATATTTTTAGCCTTTTTCTTAATCACCAATGCCAGCTCCGCCTCGTAATCAAGCCGCTTAACCTGCGCAGGATAGATTATTTCTTCCTGATGCGCGATTAGAGAGGTAACCGGCTTGATAAATATAACCGGCTCTTTGGGGACAGGCATATTTAATTCTTTGGCGTGGTCTTTATAATTTAAACCTACCAGAATAATTTTTTGCGGCACAGCCGGAACTAAAAATTTTATTTTTGATAAGGAAATTTGGATATTGCTTTTGCGGATGCCTGAATAAGGCTGTTCTTTTAAAAGCTGGACATGATTGCCGGAAATAACTCCCCAGAATTGTTTATCGCGATAAGAAAATCTGGCTATGCGCATAAATTTATTTTACCCTAAGATATCCTCAAATTCAACATCATCAATACCCAGAGATTCCCCGGAAGAATTCTCAATATTGGCATATTTCTCAATCAAGGAATCCTGAATAATAAAACGCGATGGCTGATTGAACATGGTATTACTGGAGCCGAAATAGCTTCTCCCTGAGCGGTTAAGCTGCGGCTTGATCATAAACAGCCGCTGTTTAGCGCGGGTAAGCGCCACATAAAGAAGCCTGCGCTCTTCCTCCACGGCCTGGGGCTTCTCAACCGATAGATAAGAAGGCAAATGCCCTTCGGCAAGATAGATCAAGAAAACATTTTCCCATTCCAAACCCTTGGCAGAATGAATAGTAGACAGTGTTAACACGTCATCTTTTTTATGCGGGTCTCTTCCGGCAAGGGACTTTTCCGGAGGCTCAAGCGCCATGTCAGTTAAGAAACGTTCCAACGACTTGTAACGCGCGGCAATACGCATTAAAGAATCCAGATCATTGACCCTTTTATTATGGTCGTCATATTTGTCTTTTAATAACGGCTCATAGTGTTTTAAGAAACCCTCAATTAGATCAACCGGCAGGATATTTTTACCTTGTATATCTTTGAGCATAACGCACAAACTGCGTAAAACAGAAGTTTTATCAAGAATCTTATGTTTTAAATTAAATACGTCACCCTTAGCCACTACTTCCTGAATAAAACGCCCCGCAGTCTTAACCCCAATAGAAGGCATTAAAAGAAGAAGCCTCATCCAACTTGCCGTATCAAGCAGATTATAACTTATACGCAAATAAGAAAGAATATCTTTTATGTGCGCGGCCTCCACGAATTTCTGCCCTCCGTATTTTACAAAAGGGATACTGCGCGAGGCCAATTCTACTTCCAAGTCATTGGAATGCCAGCCAGAACGGAATAAAACTGCCACCTCGGAAAGAGAAGTTCCATTCTCTAACAATTGTACAATCTTATCCGCGACATATTTGGACTGGGCGTGTTCATCCAAAACTTCAGAATATACCGGGACACTGCCGCCTTTTTTACTGGTAAAAAGCTCTTTGTCAAATTTCTCCTCCGAGAAACGGATGATCTGATTGGTCAGGTCAAGAATAGGCTTTACTGAACGGTAATTCTCCTCTAATTTAATCACATTGGTGCCTTTAAACAGTAAAGGGAAATCCATAATATTCCTGAAATTCGCCCCGCGGAAAGAATAAATACTCTGGGCATCATCGCCTACGACCATAACATTGGAATGCTTCTTGGCTAAAAGGCAAACTATTTCTGCCTGTATTTTATTTGTATCCTGATACTCATCTACCATAATATACCTATACTTATCTGACAGCCTATCACGGATCTCTTCGTGGGTAGAAAGAAGTTGTTTTAAATATACAAGGAGATCATCGTAATCAAGCATAGAATGTTTTTGTTTATAGCTTGAATATTCATTTTTTATCTTTTCCAGCTCCTCCACCCACTGCATGAATTGCGGATATTCATCATAGGCAATACTCTCAATAGAATCAGACTTATTCACAGCTTTAGAAATAATGTCTTGAATGGTCTGCTTCTTGGGAAAATGATCCTTAAATTTCTGCATCCCCAATTCCACGCGCGCTAAATTGATGATATCCGCGGAATCAGCATCATCAAGTATGGTGAAATTAGAGGATAGATTGACCAGTGACGCGTATTGGCGCAAAATATAATTGGCAAAAGAATGAAATGTGCCTCCGGATACATTATGGCAGCGGCTGTCTAAAAGTATGGAAGCGCGCCTAAGCATTTCTTCAGCAGCTTTACGGGTAAAGGTAAGAAGAAGTATTTGTTCGGGATTTACTCCTGCAGAAACTAAATGCGCCACCCGGTGCACTAAAACACGGGTCTTGCCGCTACCGGCTCCGGCAATAACAAGGTATGGGCCTTCTGTAGAGGTAACGGCTTGAATTTGTGCGGGATTAAGTTGATTTTGCAAGTCTTGGGACATGCTGGAATTATACCACAAAACCCAAGATTATAAAGACTTCAGAGACAATTTACCGGATATACTTTCGTCTTCTTGAGAGTTGGTATTTATTTCGTTAAAAGACACCCCCACGCGATAATCGCCTCCGGCATAAGATACGCAAGAGCGCACTTGAGCGGTCATTTCAACCGGGTCATTAAAATCCACCATCCCGTCTCTACGCACTTGGAATAAAACCAACTTCATGCTTAAGCAGGATTTTTCCGGAAGATTGTATTTACTTAAAAAAGCCATCCCCGCTGGGCTTATATCTAAAGTCGTAGCCTCAAATTCCCTATCACCTGTTCCTATTTTTAGATCAAGGGGAGATTGGACACGGTAGAAAACGCTCAAATTCATATTCAAACGCTGGAAACGCCTGCGATCAGAAGAGTGCGAGTGCATATACATAATCTGCCACCTTTCTTGAAAAGCCGCGGGCTTTTCTAAAAAAATACCACGGCGATTGCTCTCTTCCGTGGCAGATTATTTTTTAATGGCAAGGGGAAATCTACTATGTTTGGTTCCATAAGGCATTGCCTGCCTGCTGGTATTTCCCCCTCGCCATCAAAGAAAATTTAGCATAAAATTGACCCTTTTTCAAGGGTAAATTTTTTATTGCTCTTGGGACTGGTTCTCTTTAACGAATTTCTTTATCTCGTCGATGTTTTCAATGATAAGCCTGGCTTTTCCTACGCCAAAGGAAAACGGATACCTGTCCTCTGTATTGCGCTTCAAGATCAACACCGGCTTGCCTTTGTATTCAGTCTTCTCGATCATATTTTCCTCCTGTAGTGTGAAATTATCTATTAATTCTGGGCCATCGCATCAATAACCGCCTGCGACACGCCTTGAGCTTGTAAATAAGTAACATCTTCGGGTTTCAAATTAAACTTGGAACCAGTCTTTTTAATTTTATCAATAATAATATCATCCGGAGTTTTAGATTTAGCAAGGTCAATAACTTCTAAAATTGACATCTGACCTACGGAAACTGCTGGTGCCGAAGCCATTGCATCCTTGGCTGCAGGTTTTTCAATTTGACTTCCTACCGCGCCTCCTGCTGCCGCGCCTACTGCCGCTCCGATCAATGCGCCGCCTGCGTCATGTCCGCTCTGATGCCCGATTATGCCCCCTGCTGCCGCGCCTAAAAGGCCTCCAATACCAGCGCCTTCTGCAACACGGGTTTTATTGCCTTCACAACCAGTTAAAACTAGAACAAATATGCCTACAGATAAAACCGATAATACTTTGCGCATCTTCCCCTCCTATTAATATAAGAATAATTATAATTAATAATATTATATTTATTATATATAATGGCAGGAAAGATGCAAGAAATATTTGATCAGATTATTTTCCCTGACCACAATTCCTGCAAAAATACCTCCCATGGCCATATCATTATTTTCCCATGCGCCCTTTTCTCTTTCTCATTGCACACTACTATGGCTTTCTTGGGAGGACATGCCTGGATAAAAGCCTCTAATCCACTCATATCTCTTGTATCTATACGGCTGGCCCCCTTTATTTCTATAGCAACCTCTCTATCTCCAAGCACAAAATCTACTTCAAGGCCGGTTTTTGTCCTCCAGAAATTTATACCAAAATCCTTACTGGTATATGACCTGAAAGCAATTATTTCCATAAGTATGAAATGCTCAAACGCCTTCCCAAATTCAGAGCCCTTTTGTTCCCATATATTCCTTTTGGTCAAATGTCCAGCTACCCCTACATCGAACATATAATACTTAGAGGCTTTCATTATCACTTGCCGTGATTGCCTTTTCTTAAAAGGTTCGATCCTCACAGCCAACAAGGTATCCACAAGAATTTGATAATATTCTTTAACTGTTTTGGCGTCAATGCCGCAATCACGCGCGATATTGGCATAATTAGTTATTTCGCCATGAGAATATCCGAAGGCGTCAAAAAATCTTGAAAACGCAGGGATGTTGCGCGTCAAACCTTCTGCAAAAACCTCTTCGCGTAAATAATCCTGCACATAAGCTTCTAAGGATTTTTTACAGTCTTCTCTATGTTGCAAATAATGAAGCGGTATTAGGCCCTGATTTAAAGCACGCAGCAAGTTTATCTGGCCTATTTCTAGGCTAGTAAGCGGAAACAGTTCATAGCGCCACGCCCTGCCTCCGAGCAGGTTCGCATGCCCTCTTTTTAACTTTCTTGCGCTTGAACCGCAAAGCATAAAACGTAAGCCCTTATTTTCTATTAGCCAATGCACCTCATCTAATACCTGGGGCACCTTTTGCACCTCGTCAAGTATTATAGGTTCTTTAAGTAGCGTTCCTTCTTTTGCAAGCAGCCGCTCCCGCAAAAGCGATGGATTCTTTGATATCTCAAAGAATAAATCTGTCTTCAAAAAATCATAAACAATACTATCCGGGAAGTTTTCCTTTAAATATGTGGTTTTACCCGTTTTTCTGGCACCCCATAAAAACGCAGACTGATTCTTAGGCAGCTTAATCTTCAAAATCCGCTTAATATTTTTCATCTGGATAATCCTCCATATTAGTATTACTATTATGGAGTATACTCCATTCTATTTATTATGTCAAGTATTTAACTCTTGAATAAAAAGTTTGAGGCAGAGATGCGAAAGATGGGACCTACAAACATAGGGAAGATTTAAAGTAATCTTTGAGAAAATCTAGACTTCGAAGGAACTGCTATGATTCTACTGGAAATTTACTTATAAAGCCGACTGCTTTTTGAGCGATCAACGCTGCATCGTAAGCTGTTATAAAACCATCCCCTGACACATCGGCAATTGTTAATTTATCACCCAACGCATCAAGCCCAACGGCAATACGCGCTGCAAGGGCCGCATCATAAGCACTAAGCGCGTAATCACCAGAAACATCGCCATACATAACAACGCCTTTATCCGGCCAGATCGGGCCGTAGTTTGCGCGATAAGTATCCCACATATTACGCGTAAAACTTCCTACATTACTCCAATAACCATAATTTTCTCCGCCTACCTTAGTGGCTGCCATATACCTGTCTGTGTAATCAAAATACGCGTTATGGTTCCATATTTCTTTTGCGTTCATCATTAAAGCGGCTAAAGCTGGCCCATGGAATGGCGGAGAAGCTATATTTCTATAACCTGCAGACCAAAGATTGTTGGTTGCGTGAGGCCGTTCGGAATGATTAATTCCCCACTCCGGCATCCCGATATCCTTATTAACATATGGTAAATTAGGATCATAACCGGGTTTCCAATATGCGCTATTAGTTAAATCCACATCCAATTGTGTAACATAAAAACTCTGGTCATCTTCTCCAAAATGCACATAATCAGCAGGTGGACCGTTGGTCACAGGACAATCCCACCCGCCTCCGGGTTCATAATATTTAACAGGGCTTGTGTTGGGCATTGCGCTATAAAGATAATCCCCACTTTTCATCCCTACATTTTTCATTTCGCTATTGTTAAGCATGATTCCCGCAAAAAGAATTGGCCATTTACGGCCACCAGCGTGTCCGCCGTCATTTAGCCAATTCCGCGTGCCTCCATCTGCTACGATGCCATAAAGATCAATCCCAAGCTGGACATAATAAATAAGTAGTTTCTCTTTTTCTGTAAGCGAGAAATCCAAATGAAGCATTAACGCCCCTATACCGATAACATCATGCATAACGGCACCATAGTTAATATTAATGCTATCCACCGGGAATATATACTTCCCGCTCCATCCTGCAATATGCCCTAACCATGGCTTCTGAAATTTGGCCTCTACAGAAGCAATAGCCGGCGTACCTGTCACTTTTGGGAGAGACAAAAGCATATCCCGAAGTAAATTTTCAGTAGAGTAAATTGTTTTTGTCAAACCGCAATATGTTGGCCTAAAACTGTTTGCAGAAGGAGCTTGCAAAAGCACTGTCAGGATAGATGCCGTTTTAACATCAGAATCGCTGGTGTTTGGTCCATCAATAGTCCTAGATCTGCTCCTTGTAGAAATAAGAGAACTGCTAGCAGTAACCGTAAGTGGGTTTTGCGCATTTACGCCAAGAGCAACGTTTAGGCCGTTTGAATATTCAATACGAAAATCCTCAAGATTACTGTTATAGCCTTGCCGCGATTCATTTGCGCGTGGATTTATCATTGACCCATTGATCGTTATGCCATTTGGAACTGTCCATCCATCTTGTTGAAATGTACCGTCGCTAGTGATAGATCGGGGGAAAATCTCAATTATCTTCACCGGCCCCACTACCCAATAATCCCCATTTACAAATTTTCCATACAAATATTTATTCCCGCTTAAAACTTCTGGGTCACTCTTATCATCTGTAATAGGCTTATCAAATGTCCAAGTAATCCCCCACTGCTCAATATAATTAGGGCCCACTGCCGCCTGCGCCGCGGGAGAGGCAAAAAGACACAGAGTTATAAAGAACAATAACCAATAACCAAATCCCAAGCTCCAAATAAATCCCAAATTCCAATAACCAATACCCAAACCTGTTTGGTTGATTGGTTTTTGATTATTGGTT
>JALOQK010000004.1 GCA_025453395.1 Candidatus Omnitrophota bacterium | reverse complement strand
CCTAAGGTTGATCTGGATTCAGAAAGCTCTGTTTCTTTTTTAGCCAGCAGGTCTTTGGCCTGGGTAAGCTCTGTCTGGGCTTGAGATAATTCTTTCTGGATAGAAGAAGATTCAATTTCCCTTTTCTGTAAATACCTACTTTTTTGTTCGTAATTATCTTTAAGGGCTAGGATTTCTTTAACTAAGGCATTGTTTTCGCAATTAGTTATTTTCATTAATTCCCGCATCAATCCATCCAACGCGGATTTTACTATTTTAACATCATGGTTTTCTTGCAATTTTATAATAACGTCTGGCAGAATATCGTATATCTTCCCCAAATAATCTAGTTTATTCTGTGCTGAAAAATACCCGTTTCCCATCAAGGCGCTCTCTAATTTGTCAGGATAATGTTTTGCAATAAATAAAAGACGGTTCCTTTCAATATAGAAACGCGATAGATCATTATTTCCTGAGCCATGGAAGAAATGGTAAACAATGCTGGTAGGGACAAAAACTACTTTCCATCCGTTCTTTCTTAATCTAAAGGCCATATCCACATCTTCCATATATATTACAAAATTTTCATCAAAATGACCGATTTCCCGGAATAATTTCTTCCTATATAAAACAGCGGCACCGCACAAGCTGTCCATTTCTTCTATTTCATTGTATTTTAAATTCTCTTCCCCGAAACCTCTTTCCCCCCAATAGAAGTTCGGAAGTGCGATGTGGCCGGCATTCTGAATTTTGCCATCCGGAAGCAATAATTTAGTTCCAACTGCCCCGATTTTATTATCCGATTCAATGACTTTAAGTAGTTCTATCAACCAATTTTCTTCTACCTTTGTGTCATTATTAAGCAAGGCAACATACTCGCCCTTAGATTGTTTTATTCCAAGGTTATTCGCCTTGGCGTAATTATTTTCATTATTTTTGATTATTTTCACTACAGAAAATTCTTTGCGGGTATACTCCAATGAGTCATCGGTTGAGCCATTGTCTACTAGAATAATTTCAAATTTATCGCTAGGATATTTCATATTTAAAAGCGAGCCCAAACAGTCTTTTAGGTATTTTTCCCCATTGAGATTAACTATAATAATGCTGACAAAGGGATGCGTTTTTTTTCTTTTATTCACTTACCCTCCAATGCCACTTATGTTTTAAGAAGACTGTGCCGTGGTCTTCTTTTTCAGAAACCACGCAAAAAGAGCGCCTGCCATGGTCAAAAAATAAAAATTCATCTTGGTTTTTGTCCCAGATGCCCCACGAAACTGCGTATTTGCCAGGCAATAATGGTAGCTCATCCATGCAAATACTAAAGTTTTTATGCTTTCGCAGCGGCATCACCATCCCCTGACAATATACTCCATCTTCACGGTATATGCCTATCCATTGGTAAAGGTCTTTTTTTATAACTTCACCCAAGAGAGCACTTTCTAATCTAAATGGCTCATTGGTATAGAAAACGTCTTTTTCTTCCCCTGATGCCGCGAATAACTTTATTTCAGAAATCCTTATAGGGCTGTTTTCATGAATTTTACCCCATTTATTATCAAGCGTTTTTACATTAGGATGCCTAAAGCATGCGGCAGGGGTAGAGCGAAAGGAAAAATCCAGGAGATTATTATACTGATTTTTTCCTCTTATTTCCAGTTTGTAATATCCGCTATGATAATCAAATGCCAGCGTTTCATGTTGATCCCATATAGCTACGGAAATGCGATAAATGCCCGGCGCTAGTAATACCCGCTTTAAACGTAACTCAAACCATCCCTTGCCTTTTTTTAATTCAGGGATGTGGAAATTATCAAATTCAGTATTCGGGCCATAACAGTAAACTCCGTCTTCTCTGAATATTGCTACGCCAAAGTGGGGTTCTTTTATGTTGTCTTTTACGGTAAACTTTACATTTACTCTTAGGGGGTCACCGCTTTTTATCCAGTTTGTCCGGAAACCGATTCTGTTTAGTAGCATAACCGAATCTATCACTATTTCTTTCGCGCCAAGTTTCTTGCCCCAATTGGAAACATCATCTGCCCATTTTTTGGTATTTGTTACTAGTTTCTGCGCAGGCTTTATTGGCCCGATGGAGAATCTTTCTGTAGCCACCAGACGGCGGTATTGATTAACCGTTTCTTCCGGGCTGCCGTTGTATAGTAAACAGCCGTGGTCTAAGAGTATCGCCCTATCGCATAATCTTTCAATTAATTCCATGCCTTGGGTAGTAATAACCAAGGTTTTGCCTTCTCTGCGCAAATCAACCAGGCGCTGGAAACACTTATTCTGGAACAAGATATCTCCCACAGCAAGCACTTCATCCACCAATAGTACATCAAAATCAAGGTTAGCTACAATGCCAAAAGCAAGCCTAAGGCGCATGCCCTGAGAGTAAGTGCCCAAAGGCATATGAATAAATTCTTCTATTTCAGAAAAATCTATTATCGCCTTTAATTTATCTTCAAGTTCTTTGCGGGTGGCCCCCAGTATCGCGCCATTTAAAAAAATATTTTCTCTGCCTGATAATTCATCCTGGAATCCCACTCCAAGATTAAAAAGGCTTAAAACTCTGCCTTTAGTTTTTACCTTTCCCTCTGTGGGGGATAAAATCCCGGCAATAACATTTAAAAGGGTGGTTTTTCCCGCTCCGTTTCTTCCGATAACCCCGAATATCTGAGAGCGCAATACTTCAAACGATATATCTTTAAGCGCCCAGAAACCTTCCCGGCTGTTTTCAGCCTCTCTGTTTAAAAGCTTAAGCATGGGGAATTTTTTGGAAACGCCAGTAACTTCAACTGCTATAGCCGTTTCAGAGCCGTCCTGCTTCTTTTCAGTAAGAGAGGTAGTCATTGATTTTATTTTTGTTCTTCTCATAAAGCAGAAATCCGAATAAGCAGGTAACGACGCCAAATAAAAGCGGGATAAAAATGATAAAAGCCGCGCTCGCGTATTCTTGTGTTGGATATGGAAATCCCTTTAAGATTGCCAACCTGTATAAAGTCAGCATCCCCACAAAGGGATTAGACATATAGATACTAAATAACCCTTTTGGCAGGGTTGTTTTAACTGCTTGTAGGGTATAAAAAACAGGGGTGGAGTAGAATAAAAAAAGCAACAACGCGTCAAGAATATATTTTATGTCTCTGAATTTTACATAAACTACCGAGAAAAATACGGATAAGCCCACGGTAATCAATGCGTGCAGCAATATCACAAGTGGCAGGGCAATAAGAAATACAGATGCGCCTTTGAGCATAAGAACAGCGGTGGCTATAATAATTGCCAGTGAAGGCAAGAAATTAATCAGGTTAGCCAAGACAATGGATAGCGGTATCAGGTAATGCGGGAAATTGGATTCGCGGATAAGGTTTCGGTTCGCCATAAGGCTTGTGGTTGCCGTCAGAAGAGATTCCTGAAAGAACCCCCAGGTAAATACAGCGGTCATCAAATATAAAAAGAAAGGTGTTTCGTTTGTATTGATTTTTAGGAATACCGAAAAGATGATGTAGAAAATAACCGCGGTCAGAAAAGGAGAGAGAAATGCCCAGATAATCCCTAAAGCGACCCTGCAATAGCGGGTTTTCAGCTCTTTCAATGCAAGCTGATAAATCAAGCCGCGCCTGGCAATAATTTCCCTTAAGATGCCGTTCATGTTGAAATTATAGCATAACTTAAAAAAATATTCTTTTTTTATCTTGGCGCGCTTTCCTGGTATTCGGCGTCAATATTGATATCCCACAGTGAATACGGGGATCCGGGCAGTTTCAGATAATTGCGCGCTGATAATATGCCGCTTAACAGAGAATGATCCTGGTTGTTATATTTATGAAGCCCCGCTCTTCCGATAGAGGATAAGTTAGTAAAACAGGCAAGGCGCTTTTTTAGGGTTTCAAGAGGTTTTTGATAGCCGTTATAATAACCCGGATAGGCCTCTGTCTCTCTTGATACGAATGACTTTTCGATATCTTTTCTGTTCACAAGAGAGGTTTTTTCTATTTCATCTTTGGCTAACAGTATTAATTCCTCGTCTCTTTTTAGCCAAAATCCCTCTGTCTTAAACACAAAATATTCAACGCCCAGGGCAGTTTTATTCTGGATGCCTATCATATCTTTTGAGAAATTATTATAATTAGCAAGCCTTGCCATTTGGATTTCCGGAGATTGGATATATATCCATTGGTCCGGGAAAAGCCCGGTTTTATTGACCAGAAAATTAACCGTGATATGATCGCGGTATCGTAAGGCCTTAGCGGCTGTATTTATTTCTTCGGAATCCAGAGGTTCAAGTTTCTGGAATAAATGCGCTAAGGGGATACTTGAGAAAAAGTATTTGGCAAAGATTTGGCTTGTCTTTCCTTGGGGCCCTAAAGTTTCCACAGAGGTAATTGTATTGCCTTGGCGGTTTATTTTGGCTGCTTGTGTTTCTAAAAGGATGGTTAACCCGTTATCGCTAAGGTTCTTGCACATTGTTTCATACATTTGCCCGGTTCCCAGAACAGGAAAATCAAATTCATCCATAAGCGTTTTAATGTTTTGCCTGTTGCCTAAGAAAGCGTTCTTAATTAATTCCCAGGCATCAAGGCCTTTTATTCTTTGCGAGGCCCATTTGGATTCTATTTGCGCGCAGGGCACTCCCCAGACCTTTTCGGTATAGGTTTTGAAGAATATTTCATAAAGTTTCTTGCCGAATTTATGGGTGACCCACTCTTGGATATTCTCTGGAGATGAATTTTGGTTCAGCTGCGCCCAAATGAAAGAAAAAACAGATTCTATAGATTCCCCTAACCCAAGTTTTGATAATACATCAAATGGCTCTACGGGGTATTTAAAGAATTTGTCCCGGTAGAGTATATGGCTTATGCGTTTTACCGGAATAAAATCTTTTCCTAGGGTATTATGCCAAATTTGGTTGACCTCTTTATTCTTAGTGAAGAAGCGATGGGGGCCGGCGTCAAACCTTACCCCGCCAAGAAGGTTAGTCCGGGAAAGCCCCCCCGGAGTCTTATTTTTGTCTATTATTACGGTATCGGTTATCCCATGGCGCGCCAATTCTAAAGCAGTGCCTATACCGGCGGGCCCGGCTCCTATGATGCAGCACTGGTATTCTTGTTTTTGGTTTGCCATAAGCTTAACAAAATAATCTTGACAGCCCGGAGGTTGTGGTTTAATCTCAATAGAGATATTCTATATTTTTTTATTCTTTTGTCTATTCTTATATTTTAAAATAAAGAGAAAGGTGGTTTGTCTTTGCCTTTTCTTTCCGTAATCGTGCCTGTTCATAATCGGGCTGGCACTCTTGAAAAATGCCTGTCCGCCATCCGCCAGTCAGATTTTAAGGATTATGAGTTGTTGGTTATTGATGATGCCAGTACTGACCAGACTGCAAGTATAGCGGCTAAATTCGCGGATAAAGTAATCTCCTGCCAGAGGCATCTGGGATTGGCAGGCGTGCTTTTAAAAGGCCTGCAGAGTTCAAGCGGGCAGATTATCGTTAACATTGATTCAGACGTGGTTATTAAAGAAACCCATCTTTCTTATATTGTAAATTTCCTCTCCCAGAATCCCCGGATAGACGCCTTTACCGGAATTCTCTCAAAAGACAATCCCCACAAAAATTTTCTAAGCCAGTATAAGAATTTGTATATGCATTATATCTATCAGCTTCAGCCCCGCGAGGTAACCTTTTTATACGGCTCCATTTTTGGCCTGCGTAAAGAAATCATCGGGCTTTGGGGCAATACTGTGAAATTCTGGGCAGTGGATACTGAATTCGGGCAGAGGATTGCTTTGTCGGGAAAGAAAATCGCGCTTTTAAAAGAATTAGAGGTTAGGCATTTTAAAAAACATAATATCCGCACTTTTCTTATTAATGATTTTATGATGCCGTTTTCCTGGGCGCATCTTTTTTTTCATTATAAAGGATGGTTACAGCTGGGAAGGAGAAATACCGGATTTGCCCATGCCGGGAAAAGCTTATTGGCAAGCGTGGTTTTGGCGCCGGCCGTATTAGGCTTGTTTATCGCGCGTTTTCTTATTGCCGTGCCGGAGTCATTATTTTGGGCCTTTGCTATTTTATGGATGGGGTTAAATCTTAGATTTCTTATTTTTCTATTCCTGAACAAAGGGGTTATTTTTGGATTATTAGCTGTTCCGACGGTGTTCTTGGATAACCTGGCCATGGCAAGCGGCATTCTTTGCGGTACAATAGCTGAGGCGATATTCAGCTTGACAGCCAAAACAGCTGAAACTAAAATGGAATGAGTAATTAACCTTAACAAGGGAGGTTTTATGTTTGGGATACCAGATCCGTGGGTATGGTCAGCGTACCTGTTATGTATCTTAAGCGCGGTATTTTGTGTTTTTTATGGCATAGCGAATTGGAATAAAGGGGATGAGCCGGTTTACCCGGAAGATAAAAAATGGGTCAAGGAAGAAAAAGACGCGCAGGTAAAACTTTAAGGAGGCATAATGAATAATATGCTTGTTTTAAGCATTATAGTTCTGGTGTATCTTTTTTTAATAGCCTACCTGGGCTATTACGGCTATAAAAGGACCAAGAATGCCCTTGATTATCTGGTGGCTGGGCGCAATATCCACCCGGTAGTTATGGCGCTTTCTTACGGAGCTACTTTTATCAGCACTTCGGCGATCGTGGGTTTTGGAGGAGTGGCCGCTTTGTACGGCATGGGCCTGTTATGGCTGACATTCCTGAATATATTTGCAGGCATTATCATTGCTTTTATTATTTTCGGCAAGCGCACGCGCAAGATGGGGCATAATCTGGATGCCCATACTTTTTCGGAGCTTTTAGGCAAGAGATATCAGTCTAGTTTTATCCAGGGTTTTAGCGGTTTAGTGATATTTATTTTCATGCCGTTGTACGCGGCTGCGGTTCTTATCGGAGCGGCACGGTTTCTGGAAACAACTTTTGCCCCTCAAATTAATTACAATACCGCTTTATTGATCTATGCCCTTATTATTACCTCCTATGTGCTGGCAGGCGGGATCAAAGGGGTTATGTATACCGACGCATTCCAGGGCGCTATTATGTTCGTGGGCATGGTTGTGCTGCTTGTGTTTACCTATGTTAAGTTAGGCGGGATTGTCCCGGCGCATCAGGCGTTAACCAATATGGCTAATCTTGTCCCGGCGAAACTGGCTAATTTAGGCCATCAGGGCTGGACGCGCATGCCGGTGTTTAATTCTAATATCTGGTGGTCGCTTGTTTCTACTATTGTGATGGGAGTGGGAATTGGAGTCCTTGCCCAGCCGCAATTGGCGGTCAGGTTCATGACTGTTAAAAGTAACAAAGAAATAAACCGCGCGGTAGTGGTCGGAGGCATTTTTATTCTGGCTATGACCGGAGTGGCCTTTGTGGTGGGAGCGCTTTCTAATGTTTATTTTTACCAGCATCCGCTTTTCCAGAAGATCTCTTTGGCAGCAGCCGAAGGAAACGTGGATAAAATCATCCCCGCCTATATCAATAACGCCATGCCAACCTGGTTTGTGTATGTTTTTATGCTGACGCTTTTATCAGCGGCTATGTCTACCTCAAGTTCACAGCTGCACACATTGGGCGCTTCTTTTGGCCGGGATTTTATTGCCGGAGCGATTTTCAAGGGCAAACGCCCGCAGATAAGTGTTTTTCTTACCCGCATCGGGATCATTCTCGGAGTTTTAGCGACTGTTATCTTAGGGTATAAACTGCCCGGGAGCATTATTGCTATCGCCACCGCGATATTTTTTGGCTTATGCGCCAGCACTTTTTTGCCGGCTTACGCAGGAGCGCTTTTCTTTAAAGGCATGACCCGCATAGGGGTAATCGCAAGCATGTTCACGGGATTTTTTGCTACTCTTTTCTGGCTTTTATTCATTCACCAGAAAGAATCCGAGGCCTTGGGCTTATGTAACCTTTTATTTAATAAGCCTACTTTAGCCAGTTACCCCTGGACGGTAGTAGATCCGATAATCATAGCTTTGCCCATATCTTTTATTGCGGCTGTAGTTTTTAGCATTTTTGGCAAGAAGTATTCTAAAGACCATCTAGAGCATTGTTTTAAGCATATTTAGTTTTAGGAGATATTTATGCAGTCAGGTTTTCTCTCGGGCGACCAGGCCTTGTCTCAAGGCGCCTATGAGGCTGGACTTTTATTTGCTGCCAGTTACCCCGGGACCCCCGCCACAGAGATACTGGAGAGCCTAGCCTGTTTTAAGCAAATAGATTCCCAGTGGTCAGTTAATGAAAAGGTCGCCTATGAGGTGGCCTTGGCCTCGGCAGTTTCCGGCAGGCGCTCTCTTTATGCCTCTAAGCATGTTGGCTTGAATGTGGCTATGGATCCCCTGATGACTTCTGCCTACACCGGGATAAATGCCGGGTTTGTGGTAGTTGTTTGCGATGATCCGGGGCTGCATTCCTCGCAAAACGAACAAGACAGCCGCTTGATTGCTAAATGGGCAAAGCTGCCATTATTGGAGCCTTCCAGCCCTTCGGAAGCCAAAGACTTTGTCAAATACGCGTTTACCCTAAGCGAAGAATTTGATACCCCGGTTATCCTGCGCATGACTACTCGTGTCGCCCACACCAAGGAAAATGTGTTTTTGGGGGAAAGAAAAGAAGCGCCTGCCAGAGAATTTAAAATTGATATCCCGAAGTATGTCATGGTCCCCGGGAATGCCTATAAAAAACATATCCTTTTAGAAGAGAAAATAAATAAATTGCGTAAGCTAAGCGAAAAAAGCAAGCTTAACCGCGCAGAAATAAACGATACAAAATTAGGGTTTATTGCAACTGGCGTTGGTTATCTTTATGCCAAAGAAATGTATCCCGAAGCCTCGTTCTTAAAGCTGGGGTTTTCGTATCCTTTCCCAAGACAATTAGCAAAAGAATTTTCGGATAGCGTGAAAGATATTTTTGTTATTGAAGAGCTTGACCCGTTTCTGGAAGAAGAACTAAAAATAGCCGGGATCAATAAGATTAAAACTGCGCATCCATCTTTTAGGGTTGGAGAATTACGTCCGGAATATATTCCGGATATTGTCCAGGGCAAAGAAAGGCCTCCGGGGTTACCTGCCCCAAGAAAACCAGTCATGTGCCCGGGATGCCCGCATCGCAATGTTTTTTCGGTTTTAAAGAAATTAAAATTGATTGTTACCGGAGATATTGGATGCTATACCTTAGGCGCGCTTGCGCCTCTCGGGGCATTGCATAGCTGTCTGTGTATGGGCGCAGGGGTTACATTCTTAGAGGGTTTTACCCGGGCGCTTGGAAGAAACGTAGTGGGAGTAATTGGAGACTCCACATTTGTGCATTCCGGGATTACCGGCCTAATAAACTTAAGTTATAATAAAACCAACGCGGTTCTGGTTATTTTAGATAATTCCACTACTGCCATGACTGGCAGCCAGCCGCATCCCGCTACAGGATGCACCATAAAAGGCGAAGCCACCAAGAAGCTTATTTTAGAAGATATCTGCCGTGCCTGCGGGGCGGACAATGTGGATGTGGTTAACCCCTATGATATTGAAAGCCTTGAGAATCTGGTTAAACAGCGCTCTTCTGAAGATAAGCTTTCAGTTATTATCGCGCGTTATCCTTGTCGTTTGATAAAAAAAGATAAGGCGCCTTATCCGGAATATGACGCCGGCCTTTGCAAATCTTGTTATCTGTGTTTAGCCCTGGACTGCCCGGCGATAAAAAAGGACAGTGACGGGAAGATTAAAATAGAGATTTCTTTTTGCGCGGGATGCAACTTATGCGTAAAGACGTGTAAATTTGGCGCGCTTAAGGCCAGAGGATAATTTCTAAATGAATATACTTTTTTGCGGCACAGGCGGGCAGGGGATTTTAAAGATGGCGGAAATTTGCGCGGTAGCCTGCATGTTTGACGGGTTTCATGTTAAGAAATCCGAGGTGCATGGCATGGCCCAGCGCGGAGGGTCAGTAGAATCGCATCTTCGCTTCGGCAAAGAGATTTTTTCTCCCCTTATCCCTTACGGCCAGGCGGATTTCTTGGTTTCTATGCATGCGGATGAAGAAGCGCGGCTTGCAGGGTTTCTTAAAAAAGAAGGAGTAAACCTTAGCCGCTATTTAGAAGAAGTAAATAAGCTTAAGGATAGAAAATACGCCAATACATTTTTACTGGGGGTTTTATCCGCGCATCTTAAGATAAAAGAGGAAAATTGGATTAAATCAATAGAGCAGGAATTTGCAGGTCGCGCTCCAGAAGAAAACAAAAAAATATTTAAAGAAGGCAGGAAGAGAGGGCAAGATGATTTGGAATGAGAATATGGAATGTATGTCTGCTGGAGAAATGCAAATTCTGCAGTCTGAACGCTTGCGCAAAAAAGTGCAGTATATCTGGGATAATAACAAACTCTACCGCAAGAAATTAGAAGCAGCTGGAGTGCGCCCTTCGGATATACAGGATTTGCGTGATTTGAAAAAGATTCCTTTTACCACCAAAGAAGACATGCGCGATAGTTACCCTTTCAATCTTTTTTCAAGCCCTCTTAAAGACATAGCCGAGATCCATGTCTCAAGCGGGACGACCGGCAATCCCACGGTAGTTGGTTACACCAAAGAAGATTTAGGGCTTTGGTCAGAAGTGATGGCGCGCGTCTTAGGCTGCGCTGGAGCTGTTCCGGGGGACATTATCCAGATTGCCTATGGCTATGGTTTGTTTACCGGAGGATTAGGTTTTCATTATGGGGCTCTTGAGATGGGGTTAACGGTAATCCCTGCTTCATCGGGGCAAACCAAAAGGCAGTTAAAGATCATGAATGATTTTAAGCCCAGGATTTTAGCCTGCACGCCCAGTTATTGTTTGTATATGTCAGAAGAAGCCCGGGAAATGGGATTAAACCCTAAAGAAAGCAGTTGGGAAGTGGGGGTCTTTGGGGCAGAGCCGTGGAGCGAGACCATGAGAGGCGAAATAGAAAAAACATGGAATATTCTTGCTACGGATGTTTACGGCTTATCTGAAGTCATCGGGCCGGGAGTGGCCCAGGAATGCCAGCATAAAAAGGGTTTACATATTTTTTCGGATGTTTTTTATCCCGAAATAATAAACCCCAAAACCGGCAAAGAGGTAAAAGAAGGTGAATTCGGGGAATTAGTTATTACTACGCTTATCAAAGAAGGGCTTCCTTTATTGCGTTATCGCACGCGGGATATTGTTTCTATAAAGTATGAAAAATGCCGTTGCGGGAGGACATCCCCGCGCATAAGCAAGATCAAAGGCCGCACAGATGATATGATCATTGTGCGCGGGATCAATGTCTTCCCGTCGCAGATTGAGCACGTTCTTCTGGGCATTGAAGGGACTAAACCGCATTATCAGCTTGTGGTAGATCGAAAAGTCGGCGACATGGATGAGCTGGAAGTTTTGGTGGAAGTGGAAGATAAATTCTTTTCTGATGAAATGAAGAGTTTGAGCGCGCTTTCCGACAAGATTAAGAAAGAAATTGAATCCGTGCTTGGTGTTTTTGTGAAAGTTAAGCTTGTTGAGCCTAAGGTCCTTGAGCGAAGCGAAGGAAAAGCCAAAAGAGTTATAGATAAAAGAATTCTTTAGCTGATAGCTGAAGGCTGACAGCTGAAAGCTGATAAAATGAAAGGGGAAAGAGATGACGATAACTCAAATTTCCATATTCTTAGAGAATCGCAAGGGCAGGCTCTATGAAGTCTGCGATATTTTAGGAAAGAATAAAATCAATATCCGCGCGCTTACTATTGCTGAGACGCAGGATTTTGGTATTTTAAGGATTGTAGTAGATAAGCCGCAGCAGGCGCTAAAAGCCCTTAAGAAACAGGGGTTTGTAGTGCATCTAAGCGATATTGTGGCTATTGAAGTAGATGACTCTCCCGGAGGATTGGCCGGGATATTAAAGGTTTTATCCCAGGACGGGATCAACCTTGAATATATGTACGGATTTGTGGAAAAATTCTCCAAAAACGCGCTTCTTGTTTTACGCTTTGACCAGCCGGACAAGGCAGTCGCCTTATTAAAGAAAAATAAGATCCGGGTTATCGGAAAAGAAGAAATTGTCAATCTTTAAACTATGCCTAAAGAAATATTTTATTGGGATAAGAATACCGAAACCTTAAGCGCGCAAGAATTAAAAAAGATGCAGCTGGCGCATCTTAAGCAGTCTGTGCATTACGCGATGCATACTGCTTTTTACAACCACCGCCTGAAAAAAGCCGGCATCCGTTCGGCATCCGACATAAAATCGCTTGATGACTTAAAACGCATCCCCTTTACCAGTAAAGATGATTTAAGGCAGTGTTACCCCAATGGCCTGCTGGCGGTAAATATGCAGGATGTGGTCAGGGTGCATACTTCAAGCGGGACTACCGGCACCCCCACGGTAATTTACCATACCCAAGAAGATATCAAGCACTGGGCGGAATTGGTGGCCCGCTGTATTATCGCAACCGGCGCCGACAAGAATGATATTTTCCAGAATATGATGACCTATGGGCTTTTTACCGGAGGCCTGGGGCTTCATTATGGGGCAGAGCGCGCGGGGTTAACAGTTATTCCATCTTCGGCAGGAAATACCAAGCGTCAACTTTCTTTGATGAAAGATTTTAAGGCCACCGTCGTGCATGCCACTCCGAGTTATCTTTTGCATATATATTCAAAGCTGGAAGAATGCGGATTCAGCAAGAAAGACCTTTGCCTGAAGAAGGCCTATGTCGGGGCAGAGCCGTATTCAGATAATACGCGCAAAAAGATAGAGGCTCTTTATGATATTGATGTCTATAATTCTTACGGCCTAAGCGAGCTAAACGGCCCGGGGGTAAGTTTTGAGTGTGTCTATAAAAACGGAATGCATTTGTGGGAAGATAGCTATATCCTGGAGGTAATTGACCCTAAGACAGGCAATATCCTGCCTGAAGAAAAAGAAGGAGAAATTGTTTTAACCCATCTTACCCGCCGCGCAACTCCGTTATTGCGCTATCGCACAAGAGATTTGGCTTTTGTCTATAAGGGTGCCTGTAAATGTAAGCGCACGCACCGCAGGATCTCGCGGATTACCGGAAGAACCGATGATATGCTTATCGTTAACGGCGTGAATATGTATCCTTCGCAGATTGAAGAAATAATCATGCGCATCCCGGAAGTGGGGAATAATTACCAGATCCATCTGGAAAAAGAAGGCACCCTGGATAAACTTATTGTTAAGGTAGAAATATACTCTAAGCTTTTTACCGGAGATGTTGCTCAATTGGACACGATCAAAGAGAAGATCAAGAATGAATTGCGGGCTTCTATTATTATAAGCCCAGTGATAGAGCTTCATGAGCCCGGGGTATTGCCGGAATTTGAAGGAAAAGCCAAACGCGTAGTGGATAACCGCGATAAATTATAAAAGGGGGCAATAATGGCTAAACAACTTAATATTTTCATTGAGAACCGTCCGGGAAGGTTAAAATCTGTTTCTAAAGTCCTTTCCGAGAAGAAAATCAATATTATCGGTTTTACCATTCAGGACAGGGGCGATTTCGGGATGATGAAATTATTTGTTGATTATCCTAAACAGGCGCAATTGGCGCTTACTGAAAGCGGCTTTGCCTCGGCAATGAAGGATGTCCTGGCAGTTTCTATAAAAGATAAAGCCGGGAATCTGTATAAATTAACCGATGTTCTGTCTGGGCACAAGATAAATATTGTGGATGCCCATGGTTTTGTTATGCAGCCGAAAGAAAAAGGAATTTGTATCTTAGAGATTCCGGAGAAAAATATTAAAGACGCTGAAAAAATCGTGCGCAAAGCAGGTTTTAGCGTTTTAACCGACGTTGAAGTCCAGGAATTAGTATGATCATTGATATGCATACCCATGCCTGGCCGGATAAGGTGGCAGAGCGTGCCCGAGAACACCTAGAGTCTCTTTTTCAGCATAAGATGGTGGGCATGCCCACCTTAAACACTCTTGATAAATTCATGCTTAAGAATCATATTGATACAAGTGTAATCTGCGCGGTAGCCACCAAGCCGCAACAGGTACCCTCTATTAACGACTGGCTTTTCGGGATTAAAAGCAGGCGTTACCGGGTGTTCTGTTCTATGCATCCGGATTATCCGCAATGGGAGAATGAGCTTAATCGTATAAGAGTTAATGGGGATGGGGTAAAGCTTCAGCCGGAATTTCAGGGCTTTTATGCCGATGATCAAAAGGCTTTTCCGATGTACCAAGTCATGGAAGAATTGGAGATACCGGTTCTTTTTCATTGCGGGGAAGAGCTTTCCGGGACAATGCTGGTGCGTTCCTCCGGGAAAAGAATAATTAATATCAAGAAAGCATTCCCTAAGCTTAAAATAATTGCCGCGCACTTTGGAGGGTTTAAGCTTTGGGAAGAAGCTGAAAAATATCTTGTGGGCGAAGATATATACCTGGACACCTCTTTTTTCTTTGGATTTCTGCCGGATCAAAAAGTAAGGGATCTTCTTTTCAGCCATCGTCCGGACAGGTTATTATTTGGCACGGATTTTCCTTTGGTGGACCAGGCGCAAGACCTGGAGTATTTGGCGAGATTGGGCCTGCCCCAGATTCTTCATGAGCGCATATTATATAAAAACGCTGAAAATCTTCTAGGTTCTTAACGGCTATTTGTGTTTGACAAAAGCCCCCCAGTGTGTTAGATTTACCTAATATGCAAGCAAAAACCCTTTTGTTCACAATTGTTTTGTTAACTTTTGCGCATAGCGCTTATCCTTACTGGATTTGGACACCCCAGACTAAGAAATGGGTTAATCCTAAAAGTTCAGTAAAGGACACCCCTAAAGATCAGTTTGCCGCGGCTTTGGCATTATATGAAATCAAGAATTATGATGAGGCGGACCGGGAATTCAAGAAGTTGATCAAGAATTACCCCAAGGCCGCGGAAGCCGCCGAAAGCCAGTATTATTTGGGCTTAATCCAGGAAGCCAAGAATAATCTCTATGAGGCATTTCTGGCCTACCAAAAGGTGATTGATAAATATCCTTTTTCCCAGCGGATCCAGGAAATTATTCAGCGCCAGTATAATATAGGAGAGATCTTTCTATCTGGTGAAAAACGTAAATTGGCCGGCCTGCCGATCCCGGTTGAGAATCCGGCGATAGAAATCTTTGCTAAGGTGGTGGAGAATTCCAATTACGGCCCGCTTGCTGCCAAGGCAGAGTATAAATTAGGTTTGGTGTTAAAAGAGTTGTTGCGTTATTTTGAGGCCGAAGAGGCTTTTAATAAGGTGATCTCCAGCTATCCCAATAGCGAATGGGCGCCATTGGCGCAGTATCAGATCGCCCAGTGCCGAGCCGCTGTATCCAGGGGGCCGCAGTATGATCAGGGCGCTGCCGGAGAGGCCAAAGAGAAATTTGAGGAATTTGTCAGGGATCACCCGGACGCGGTTTTATCCAAAGAAGCAGAAGCTAATATTGCAAAGATAAAGCTTAAGGAGGCAGAAAGTAATTATCAGATCGCCTCTTTTTACGAAAAGCAAAAAGCCTATCAGTCTGCCAGGATTTACTATCAGAATATCTTGGATACTTATTCCCAAACAGAATGGGCGAAGAAGGCAGAAGAGAGGCTTAAACAATTAGAGGCCAAAAAATGAAAATAAGAATATTTTCTTTATTTCTTGCCGTTCTTTTATCCGCCGGGTGCGGTTATACTACGCGTTCTTTGCTTTCCGGGCAGTACAAAACCATATATATAGCCCAGTTTGAGAATAAAATGGATTTTACGGATGCCGCTTTATCCGGGAACAAATATAAATTATATAAACCCGGGCTTGAAACAGATGTTGCCAAGGCCACCAGCAGCAGGTATATGTTAGACGGAAATCTCAAGCCAACCCAAGAGCAGTCTTCGGATCTGGTTTTGAGGGGCTCTTTAGTGGATTTCCGCCGCGACCCTTTAAGGTATACTGATAGTGACGATGTCTATGAGTACAGGTTAAATGTTGTGGTTGATTTGAAGCTTTATGACCGGCATAAGGATGAGGTATTGTGGGAAGAAAAAGGCTTTACCGGAGACTACACCTATTTTACCTCTGGCCCGGCAGCTAAATCAGAATCTGTTGCCATAAATGAAGCGGTAAATGACCTGGCCCGCCGCATAGTTGAGAGAACCGTTGAGCAATGGTAAGCAATGCTGCATCCATCTATCTTTTTTTGGGGGAAAGCTCCCAAGAAAAAGACGCCTCTATTGATCAAATCAAAGAAAAGACCATTCCAAAAAATGCCGCGCAGTTTAATCTTGAGCTTTGTTACGCGCGCGACCTTAATTTAAGCCAACTGCAGGAAAAATTCCTGCAGCTTCCTTTTGGAAGCGGCAAGAGGCTGATTATTATTAAAGGCATAGACGCGTTTAAGCCTAAACTAAAAGATTTTCTGCTTGATTACGCCAAAAAACCTGCCGGCTATCTGGTGCTTATTTTGGAATCATCCTATCAAGACAAGCGCGATGAGTTCATAAATAAATTGAAATCATATTCTAAGGTAGTTAATTTTTCTGTTGTTTATCCGAAGACCGCCTTTGACCTGGCCCGCCAGATTGAAACGGGGCGCAAGAAAGAGGCCCTGGCCATACTGAAAAGCCTTCTTCAGGAAGGCGAGAAACCCGAACGCATCATGGGAGGCTTAAGGCATGCCTGGGAGGCTGACAAACACAGAATTAAGCTTCTTCTGGAATGTGATATTGAAATTAAAACCGGAAAGTTAAAACCCCATTTCGCCCTTGAGAAGATGTTGGCAAAATTAGCTTAATTTTCTGCTTAAGCGGGATTTAGTGCGGTTGACCCGGTTGGGATGGATAATATTCTTTTTGGCAGCTTTATCAAGCTGGGAAAAAACATCCATAAGAAACTTCTTGGCTTCGTCATTTTTCTTAGCAGCCACCAGTTTCTGGAAATCCTTCAACACGGTTTTTAGTTTACGGGTAATGCGCAGGTTACGCAGGTATTTTTTCTTGTCTGCGCGGGTCCTTTTGACTGAACTTTTACGTCTTGGCATCTTTCAATTCTCCTTATGTTTAAAGCTTCTTATCGGAAGCTAAATATAGCATAATTTGCCTTAAATGTCAAAATAAATGAGAAGCCAGCATAACGCGATTATTAAGTCAACCTTGGTCATGGGGGTGGCTACTTTTTTATCCCGGCTGTTGGGTTTTTTACGGGATGTGGTTTTGGCCAGGCTTTTCGGGGTCTATTCCTTTGCCCAGGCGTTTGTGGTGGCATTTCGTATTCCTAATCTTTTCCGGGACTTGGTAGGCGAGGGCGCAGCTAATTCCGCGATTGTCCCGGTATTTAGCCAGTATAAACTTGACCATACCAAAGAAGAATTCTGGGAATTAGCCAACATAGTTTTAAATCTTCTATTGGTGATACTTGCCGCTATTGCGATAGCCGGCATAGTTTTGTCTCCGGTAATTGTCCGGCTTATCGCTCCCGGATTTGCCGCTTCTCCAGAGAAATTAGCCCTCACCATAAAACTTAACCAGATTATTTTCCCTTATATAATTTTAGTAAGCTTAGCGGCATATTCTATGGCGATTTTAAATTGCCTGGGGCATTTTAGCGTTCCGGCATTCGCGCCCTGCCTTCTAAATATCTCGATTATTGTTTTTGCTTTAGTCTTTGGGGAGGGGTCTTTAGGCCTGGCAGGAGGCGTTTTGGCAGGAGGGTTCTTACAGCTTGCTATACAGATACCGGTACTTTTGCGCAAAGGTTTTCGCTTGCGTCTTTTTAAAAACTTTAAGCATCCCGCGGCCATTGCGATCGGTAAGCTTATGATGCCGCGGATCTTAAGTTCTTCTATTTATCAGTTGAGTAATTTTGTGGATTCTATTTTTGGGTCTCTGGCATTTTTAGCCGGGGAAGGCGCGGTAGCGGCTTTGTATTTTGCCTATCGGCTTATACAATTCCCAATAGGAGTTTTCAGCAATTCTCTATCACAGGCGGTTTTGCCGAATCTGTCGGTTCAGGCTTGCAGCGAAGATAAAACTTGCCTTAAGCAAACCCTTCTTTTTTCTTTGCGCGCGGTATTCATGGTGATGCTTCCGGTGTCAGTATTTTTCATTATTTTCTCGGATACGATCATCACCAGTATTTTCTTAGGAGGCAAATTTGACTCCTATTCGGCTTCTATCACCTCGCGGGTATTTGCCTGCTATAGCTTAGGCATAACTTTCTACGCTGTGGTTAAAATACTTCAGTCGTGTTTCTTTGCTTTGAAAAATACGGTTATCCCCATGAAGGTATCGGCATTGTCTCTGGGGTTAAGCGTTATTTTTAATCTTATTCTGACTCCTCATCTTAAGGCCTCCGGGATTGCCTTGTCAAGCTCCATAGCGGGATTTATCTGCGCGATAGTGTTGTCTTTCGCCTTAGAGAAGCATATCGGCATCCATGCCTTAAAAGAAACTTTAAGCAGTTTATGGCGCGTGTCCATCGCCAGCGTTTGCATGGGCACGGTTTGTTTTTGGCTAAAGAAATTCTCTCCGGAAACGGCATTTTTCTGGCAGAAGGCATCTTATTTATTGTTAGTGACGCTTCTTTCCTTTTGTTCTTACGTTTTATTCTGTTTTATCTTGGGCTTGCGTGAAATGAAGCAGTTTTTCTGTTTGTTAACTTTAAAAAAATAAAACATGGATGAAGCGCTTAAAAAGAAAGTTATTTCCCTGCCTGATGCCCCCGGGGTATATATATTTAAGGATAAAGATAAAAAGATTATTTACATCGGCAAGGCCAAGTCTTTAAAGAAAAGGGTCTATTCTTATTTTAGCAAGCAGCTTTCTTCAAAGATACAGGCGCTTGTTTCCAGGGTAGAGGATTTGGATTATATAAGTGCCCCTACCGAATCTAAGGCTAATATCCTGGAGGCAAAGCTTATCCGCGATAAACAGCCGCGCTACAATACTGATCTAAAAGACGATAAATCCTTTCCTTTTATAAAAATAACCTCTGAAGATTTCCCGATAGTGTCCATTTGCCGCAGGCGCCAGATTAAGAAAAACGATAATTCCCTGTATTTTGGCCCTTTTACTGATGCGCAAAGTTTGCGTGTGACACTGAAATTAGTGCGCAGGCTTTTTGGTTTCCGCTCCTGCCGCAAGATGCCCAAGGCCCCTTGTTTGTATGCGCGCTTAAAGATGTGCCCGGCTGTTTGCGTTGGAGCAATGGACCGGGATGAGTATAAAAAGATTATCAAAGAAATCATCCTTTTCTTAGAGGGAAAGTTTGAAGAATTAATCCAAGAGCTTTCCTTGAAGATGCACAAAAAGTCCGTGAAGCGGGAATTTGAAGAGGCAGCTGGATTAAGGGATCAAATCCAGGCCCTTTCGGTGATGCGCCAGGCAAGTCCTTTTAGCAATGATGACGCCTTGGAGCAATTGCGCAAGGCGCTTAATTTAGAAAAAGTGCCTTTAAGAATTGAAGCCTTTGATATCTCTAATATTGCCGGGCAGCAGGCCTGCGCTTCAATGGTCAGTTTTTATAACGGCCATCCAGACAAAAATAATTACCGCAGGTTTCGCATCAAGACTGTTTCCGGGGTTAATGATTACGGGATGATGGCGGAAGTAGTGCGAAGGAGGTATTCTTATCTTGTTTCAAACAATCTTGCCTTGCCGGATTTAGTGCTTATTGATGGAGGCAAAGGGCATTTAGAGACAGCCTTGAGGGAAATAAGAAAGTTAGGGCTTTCTATTGCTTTATGCAGTATCGCTAAAAAAAGAGAAAATTTATATATTGTCAATCGCGCTTTTCCAGTGCGCTTTAAAGAAGGCTCAAAAGCGTTAAATCTTATCCGGCATATCCGTGATCAGGCGCATCGATTCGCTATTACTTATCATAGGCTTTTAAGAAAGAAAAATTTGCATAATAAATGACGGATTTTCAGATTAAAGTTTATAAGGCGGTCTTAGGCATTCCATTTGGGCAGGTGCGCACTTATAAATGGGTAGCGCGTAAGATCGGTTTGCCCTTATCAAGCCGCGCAGTGGGGCAGGCATTAAAGAGAAATCCTTATCTTATTATTATCCCCTGCCACAGGGTTATAGCTTCTTCTGGAAAACTGGGGGGATATTCGCAGGGCGCAAATAAGAAAAGGCTTTTGATAGATTTAGAAAGACAAATCCTTAAGCAGATGGTATAATAACTTTTCGGAGGTTAAGAAAATGATGATAAGAGATTTACTTAAAGAAATGGTCAACCGCGATGCTTCGGATTTGTTCTTCAGGGTCGGCGGCCTGCCGCATATCCGCATAGATGGCGTAGTTATCAGCGTAGACAACTCTATTGTGACTATTGAGCAGATGCACAAGGCCATAGAGGAGATTACCACCGCCGGCCAAAGGGATACCTTTCGCAATAATATGGATGTGGACTTCGCGTTTTATCTGGCGGAAATGGACAGGCGTTTCAGGGTCAGCATATTTTGTCAGCGCAATTCTCCTTCAATAGTAGTCAGGAATGTGCGCAACCACATAAATAGTTTCGAAGAGTTAAATCTGCCTTCGAAGGTGCTGGAAAACCTCGCCATGGAGAAAAGGGGCCTGGTGCTTCTAACCGGAACTATGGGAAGCGGCAAGTCCACTACTATCGCCAGTATGATAGAGTATATCAACCAGAACTCAAGCCGGCATATTCTAACCATTGAAGAGCCCATAGAATTTACCTTTTCTGATAAGAAATCCATAGTTAATCAGAGGGAGCTGGGGCTGGATGTATCTTCATATGAAACTGCTTTAAGGGCCTTTACATTGCAGAGCCCGGATGTGATCTATATCGCTAACATCCGCGACCGCGAAACTATGTCCGCTGCTTTGACCGCGGCTGAAACAGGGGTGTTAGTCTTAAGCACGCTTCATACGGTTAATGCCCCGCAAAGCGTGGAAAGAATAGTGAATTTCTTTCCGCCGCATCAGCATCAACAGATCCGTATCCAGCTTTCAAGCCTTCTGAAAGGGATTATTTCTTTGCGCCTTATGCCGTTTAAAGACCAGGCAGGCCGCATCCCGGCGTATGAGACTATGCTTCTTACCCCCACGATAAGCCGGCTTATCCGCGAAGCCAAGGATGATGAGATAACCCGTTTTATTGAAGAGGGGCAGATTTATAATATGTGTTCTTTTAACCAATGCCTGGTGAAATTAGTTACTCAAGGCAAGGTAAGCGAAGAGGAAGCTATGCGGTTTTCCGACAATAAAGAGGAATTTTCGCTTTCTTTAAGAGGGATCAAGAAAAGATAGTAAGAGGAGAAAAGTTATGTTTGAAGAAATAAAAGATCAGCTTTCAGCCATTCAAGCCCGCCTCCAGCAACTACGAGGTTATCTTTGATGTAGATAAGAATAAAGAGAAGATCAGACAGCTTAACGCGCAGATGTCCCAGGAAGGATTTTGGGATAATCAGGATAATTCCACAAAGGTTGTTAAGCAAATCAAAGTTTTAAAGAACATTGTCCAGCCTTGGGACGAGTTGTATTTCCGGGCAACAGAGACAAAAGAGCTTCTTGAGCTGTCCGAAGGCGAGGAGCAAAGTTTTATCCGCCAGATAGAGGCGACCCTTGATTCTATTATTGAAGAAACCAACCGCTTGGAGTTTCACACTCTTTTATCTGGTGAATTTGATAAAAATAACTGCATCTTAAGTATTAATTCCGGAGCCGGCGGCACAGAATCCTGCGATTGGGTAGAGATGCTTTTCAGGATGTACAGCCGTTTCGCGCAAAGCAAAGAATTTACTTTCAAGGTTTTGGATATTTTGCTTGGAGAAGAGGCAGGGATAAAGAATGTTACTGTTCTTGTCGAAGGCCCTTATGCCTACGGATATTTAAAGGCAGAACGCGGGGTGCATAGGCTGGTGCGTATTTCGCCTTTTGACGCTAATAAAAGAAGGCATACTTCTTTTGCTTCAGTGGATGCTATCCCTGAAGTGGAAGAAGTGGATTTCAAAATTGAAGAAAAAGATTTACGCATTGATGTTTTTCGTTCATCAGGCGCCGGAGGGCAAAGCGTCAATACTACGGATTCCGCGGTCAGGATTACCCATATCCCTACCGGCTTAGCCGCGCAATGCCAGAATGAGCGTTCGCAGCATCAAAATAAGCAGGTGGCTTTAAACATATTAAAAGCGCGCATTTATCAGCAAAAGCAGCAGGAGCAGGAGGCTGCTTTAACAAAAACCTGTGGAACGCCTAAGAAAAAGATTGAATGGGGCAGCCAAATCCGCTCTTATGTGCTGCATCCTTATAACATGGTTAAGGACCACAGAAGTGATTATGAGACAGCGGATACCGCGGCAGTTTTAGATGGTAAAATCTGGGGTTTTATTGAAGCCTTCTTAAAATTACAGGCGCAAGGAGCAAATTAAAATGTTCGGATGGATTAAACAGCAGGTGTTAAAAAGCAAGCAGGGCGGCATTGTAAAGAATTTTCCCGGAGTCAATATTGTTTTGCATCCGGATATGCCATCTCCATCAATGAGCAAAATGGCGGATTTGGCGGGGATAGTCTATAAAGTAAATTCCTTTGAAGAAACAATTTCTGGTTTAAGCGATGCGCAGTTAAAAGAGAAAACAGATTATTTCAGGCAACACATTTCCGATAAGGCCAGGGAATGCGCCTCTCAGATAGAACAGTTAGAGGCAGAGCTTTTTGAAGTAGCTATACCCGAGGAGAAGGACCGCATCAAAGAGAAAATAAAATCCACCCGCAATAAAATCTTTGAAGATATCTTGGCAGAAAGTTTTGCCGTAGTAAGAGAAGCCTCTAAGCGCGCCATCGGTTTGAGGCATTTTGATGTGCAGATAGCCGGCGGGGTTATTTTGCACGAGGGGAAAATCTCTGAAATGTCCACCGGAGAAGGGAAGACCCTTGTAGCAACATTGGCAGCTTATTTAAACGCGCTTTTAGGCAAGGGCGTGCATATTGTTACGGTCAATGATTATTTAGCCAGACGCGACCGGGAATGGATGGGGCCGGTGTTTGAATTCTTAGGTTTAACCGTGGGGGTTATTCAGCATGAAATGGATGACCAGGAAAGACAGGCCGCTTATAATTGCGATATTACCTATGGCACCAACAACGAGTTTGGTTTTGATTATCTGCGCGATAATATGAAATACAACCTTGAAGATCTTGTGCAGAGAGGTTTTTATTTTGCGATTGTGGATGAAGTGGATTCAATCTTGATTGATGAAGCGCGCACCCCGCTAATTATTTCCGGCCCGGCTGAAGAGGCAACCGATAAATATTATACTGCCCGGCATATCGCTGATTCTTTAAAGGGCAGAAGAGTGCTTGAGAAAGATGAGATTAATGCCAAGCACAAAGGGATTGATTTAACCAAAGGGTATGAATATCTCGCCGACGAGAAAGCAAGGACGATATCTTTGACTGAAGACGGAGAATCCCGCGCGGCAAAACTTTGGGGGGTAGAAAGCCTGCATAATATTGATACTATGGAATTCAGGCACCATACTATTCAGGCCTTGCGCGCTAAAGAATTCTTCCAGCGCGACGTGGATTATGTGGTTAAGGACGGCGAAGTTATCATTGTGGATGAGTTTACCGGAAGAATGATGCCCGGAAGGCGCTGGTCCGATGGCCTGCACCAGGCGGTAGAGGCAAAAGAAGGCATTAAGATTGAGCGGGAAAACCAAACTTTAGCTACAGTGACTTTTCAGAATTACTTCCGTATGTATGAGAAGCTTTCCGGCATGACCGGCACAGCTTCTACCGAGGCCAATGAATTCAAGGATATATACCGGCTGGACGTGGTCAATGTTCCTACCAACCGGCCCTTGATCCGTCATAATTATCCGGATTGTATTTACCGCACGGAAAAAGAGAAATTTAAAGCAGTGGTAGATGAAATCTGTGAATTGCATGAAAAAGGCAGGCCCGTATTAGTGGGGACAGTATCCATTGATAAATCCGAAAAGCTTTCAGAGATGTTAAAGATGCGCGGGATAGAACATGAAGTTTTAAATGCTAAACATCATGAAAGAGAAGCGCAAATTGTGGCGCAGGCAGGCCATTATAAAGCCGTGACCATTGCCACAAATATGGCTGGCCGCGGCACAGATATACTTTTAGGGGGCAATCCGGATTTCCTAGCTAAAAGTTTTATTCAGCATAAGTTAGATCAAGAGGCCCCGGATTATAATGACCAGGTTAAGAAGGCCCTGCAGGATTTCAAGCAGTCCTGCCTTAAAGAGCATGAGCAGGTGGTTGCTTTAGACGGTTTACATGTTTTAGCTACTGAACGCCATGAGGCAAGGCGTATTGATAATCAGCTGCGCGGCCGCTGCGCCAGGCAGGGTGACCCGGGGTCATCGCGTTTTTATATTTCCCTTGAAGATAATCTGATGCGCTTGTTCGGTTCAGATAAGATTAGCGGCATGATGGCTGCTTTAGGTTTGGAAGAGGGCCAGGTTATTGAGCATCCTTGGGTAACTAGATCCATTGAGGTGGCGCAAAAGCGCGTGGAGCAGCATAATTTTGAAATTCGCAAGCAATTATTGGATTATGACAATGTGATGAATAAGCAGCGTGAGGTTATTTATGCCCAAAGAAGAGATGTTTTAGAGGGGCTTTCGCTTAAAGATAGCATTCTTGATGTCGCCGGTAAAATAATTGAAGAAAAGGTAAATGCCTATGTAGCCTCGGAGAATGACCCGGAAGCGCGTGATTTTCAGGTGGTATTTGATGAGATGCGGCTTAAATTGGGCATAGAAATTGAAAAGAAAGACTTTGAGAAATCTGCCAAAGACGCCGCTGTCTATTTACTGGAGAAGGCCCAAGAGTATTACAATAATAAAGAGCAGGCTATCGGCGAAAAGATGCTTAGGCATTTAGAGCGCATGGTCTTCTTGCAGATTATTGATACCAAATGGAAAGAGCACCTTTACGCCATGGATAGTTTAAGAGAGGGGATTGGGCTTCGCGCCTATGGCCAGCGCGACCCCTTGATTGAATATAAGCGCGAGGCCTTTGAGATGTTTGCGGAAATGATTGCCACCATTGAAGAAGAGGCGGCAGAGATTATTTTTAAACTCCAGCCCCAGAGCCAGCAGGAAAAATTCAAACAGGTTTTCTCAGCGCGTTCACAGCGCATGTTGCATCCTGATGCCGAAGGGTTTCCAGAGCAAGGCCAGGCGCCCGGAGATACAGGTAGTAATATAAATGCCCCGGTTGCGCAGCAACAGGCAACTTCGGAAAAAGTCGGCAGAAACCAACCTTGTCCTTGCGGCTCGGGGAAGAAATATAAGAAGTGCTGTGGAAAATAGCTGATAGCTGAAGGCTGACAGCTGATAGCTGAAAACGAGGTAATGATTTGTTCCCTTTTATTTTAGCTTCCTTTTCAGGGATTTTACTTTTTCTTTCCTTTCCGGATTTTAATCTTTCCTATTTAGCATTCGTTGCCTTTGTGCCGCTTTTCTTTGCTTTAAGAAAACAGCCGCTTATAAAATCATTTTTTATCGCCTATCTATCGGGAATGATATTTTGGTGGGGGGCGATCTATTGGCTGGTGCATGTAACTTTCTTAGGGACAGTGGTTTTAATTGCCTATCTTTGTTGTTATTTCGGGGTTTTCGGGGTTTTAACCGCGGTTTTCCTGAACAAAAAAAGCCCGATGCGTATTTTATGGATTCTCCCGGGGGCCTGGTCTGTTTTAGAATACACAAGGGCGCATCTTTTTACCGGGTTTGGCTGGGCAAGTTTAGGCTATTCTCAATATTTAAATCTTCCCTTTATTCAGGTAGCTGATTTGGCAGGCGTTTACGGGGTTTCTTTTGTTATTGTTCTGGTCAATGCCGGGGTGTTTATTCTATTGCAAAAAGAAATATCTTTAAATTTGCGCCTGAAGCAGGCGTTAGTAGCAGTTGTAGTTTTATTGGCAGTACTCTTTTATGGGTTTATAAGATTAAACAAGGTAAATAGTTTAAGCCAGAAACTTGATTTAAACTTAGGGGTTGTCCAGTCCAATATAGACCAAGAATTAAAGTGGTCCGAGGATAATCGCGATTTTATTATGGCCAGATTCATGGAAACAACCGCGCGTTTATCAGGAACGGATAATCCGGATTTGATTATCTGGCCGGAGGCGGCCTTGCCGGTAGTATTGGAAGAACAGCCGCGATATTTTAAGCTTGTTCAGGATTTTAACCGTGGGCTAAGATCGCAGCTTCTTTTAGGCGCAGTCAGGACAGAAAATCAAAAATATTATAATAGCGCGCTTCTTTTATCCGCTAAAAGCGATATTTTAGCTGTATACAACAAGCTGCACCTTGTGCCCTTTGGAGAATATATTCCCTTTCGCGGCGTATTTCCTTTCTTAGAATCCATTGCTCCGATAGGCGATATTAGCCCGGGGAAAGATTACACATTGTTTCCTGTTGCCGCCAAGAAGGCAAGTTTTTCTGTTAAATGCGCAGTGTTGATCTGTTTTGAGGATCTATTCCCGGAGCTGGCGCGTTCTTTTGTAAAGCAAGGCGCGGGGCTTTTGGTGAATATCACCAATGACGCCTGGTATAAGAAAACTTCTGCGCCCCGGCAGCATTTGCAGGCTTCAGTTTTCAGGGCGCTGGAGAACAGGGTATTCCTGGCGCGTTCTGCCAATACCGGGATTTCAGGTTTTATCGCGCCTTCAGGAAAGATATTGTCTTTGGTAGAAAAAGGCGGGGAAAATACTTTTATAGGTGGTTTTAGTAGCTGTCAATTTCAGGATTGCGCCTTGAGAAATACTTTTTACACCCGCTATGGGGATGTGTTTGTGACTTTGGCGGGGGTAATTTTATTTGTTCTTTAAGAAGTCGGCTCAATGTGCACAATTACATCCGTTACTCCGGGCAGGGTTTTTTTTAGCGTTTCTTCAATAGTGTCACTGACCGTGTGCGCTTTATCCACATGCATGCTGGGGGTAACCTGCACATGTAAATCTACATGCACATCGTCAGTCCTTCCGCGGGTGCGTATTTTATGGCAGGTGCGCACTCCCGGCACAGAAAGAACAATTTTCTCAATGTATTTATCATCTAATACTGTTGAGTCGCATAAAACACGCGAACTTTCTTTTAAGATGCCAATTCCGCTGTAAGCGATAAGAAACGCGATAGCCAAAGTGACAATCGCGTCAGCCAGGAAGAATCCCCGCTGGATAAGTATTAAAGTGATAATAACCGAGAAGGAAACAAAGATGTCCGCTTTTGTGTGCAGGGCGTCAGAAGTCAGGATATCGCTTGAGAGTTTTTTGCCGCGGTTGCGCTCGTATAACATTACCAGAATATTGATTATCATGGTTGAAATCATGACAATGAAACTCGCGAAGTTTATTTCTGGGGTTACTGGTTTGCCTAAGCGGGCGATGCCTTCTTTGAATAATTCTATGGCTACCAAGAACAGTAATACCGCGATGCCTAAAGTAAAGAAGGTTTCAAATTTCTTGTGCCCATAAGGATGGTCGCTGTCTTTAGGCTGGCTGGCAAAATGGATGCCGGCAAGCCCTATAATATTGGATGCCCCGTCAGCAAGGGAATGGAATCCGTCGGCAGTCATACTGGCGCAGCGGGTAAATAGGCCAAAGGCAATTTTAAAGCCCGCTACCAGCCAGTTTAAGATAAGCACAATAATTAAAACCTTGCGGATTGTTTTATACTTATTATCGTTTGTTTCCATAAAATTATTATACAATATTTTATGGGTAGTAACAACTTTTTAATAACCAATAATCAAGTTTACAATAACCAAATAATAACCAAATACCAATTACCAATACCCGAATCTGTTTGGTTAATTGGTTATTGATTATTGGGTATTATTTGGTGTTTGCCTGCCTGCCGGTAGGCAGGTAATTTGGTGTTTGGTGATTGATTTGCTGTCATTCTTATGTTAATATGTAGCCTAAAATAGGGGGGCGAATAAGATGGAAATTGTTACCGTAAAGATAAAGAAATCCGATGATTTGAATGTAATTATCGGCCAGAGCCATTTCATTAAGACAGCCGAAGACATCTATGAGGCAATTGTTAATAGTGTCCCGTTAGTAAAGTTTGCTGTAGGTTTTTCTGAAGCCTCGGGAGTTTGTAAGATCCGCCTTGAGGGCAATGACAGAGAGCTTCTGAAGCTTGCAGAAGATAATCTTTTAGCTGTTTCCTGCGGGCATGTTTTTATTGTTTTCTTAAAAGCCGCGTATCCGGTTAATGTCTTAAACGCGATTAAAATGGTTCCGGAAGTCTGTAATATCTATTGCGCCAGCGCTAACCCGATAGAGGTTATTCTCGCCCAAACAGATTCCGGCAGAGGTATTTTAGGAGTTATTGACGGATTGCCGCCTAAAGGCGTGGAAACAAAAGAGGAAAAACAATCACGAAAAGACCTCTTAAGAAAAATAGGATATAAGTTATAGTTTACAGTTAACAGTTTACGGCGCCATGCGCTGAAAGCTGATAGCTGATAGCTGAAAGCTGATAGCTGACAAATGGATTTTAAAAAGAAGAAAAAAGAATTTTCGCGATTCCTGGCCTTTATTGGGCTTGTTAGTTGCGCTAAGATTATAAACATAACGCCCTGGAGATTTTTGTATCCTTTTGCTAAGGGCATTGCCGCTTTTGGCTATGCGGTTATTGCCAGACAAAGAAAGATCGCCCTGGAAAGTTTGCGCATGGCCTTTCCAGATAAAACACAAGCAGAAATAGAGAAAATTGCCCGGGATAGTTTTACCTTTATGTCTAAAGCATCGTTAGAGCTTATGTTCATGATGGATAAACCTTGGCTTTTAAAAGAAAGAATAACCATTGCCAACAAGGAAAAATTGGATCAGGCTTTAGCAAAAAAAAGAGGCGTGATTTTGGTTAGCGGCCACTTTGGCAACTTCCCGATTATGCTGGGGAAATTAAGCTTGGAAGGATATGCCATAGGCGGGATCATGCGCCCGATGCACGACGCGCGGGTAGAGAAAATATTCTTAGAGAAGCGCGAGAAATATAAGGTAAAAACTATTTACAGTTATCCCAAGAATGTCTGCGTGGACAATACCATAAAAGCCTTGCGCAATAACGAGATAATATTCTTGCCTATTGACCAGAATTTCGGCACATCCGGGGTATTTGTGGATTTTTTTGGCCGCAAGGCAGCTACTGCCACAGGCCCGGTTATCTTTGCCCAACGCACCAGGGCAGTTCTTTTGCCTTGCTTTATTCTGAGGCAAGCTGATGATACGCATAAAATTATCTTTGATGAAGAAGTCCCTTTGATAGAAGGCAAAAATTCTCAGGACACAATTATATTAAATGTGCAGCGTTTAACTGATATAATTGAGCGCTATATCCGTATGTACCCGCAGGAATGGGGATGGATCCATCGCAGATGGAAGAGCCAACCCCCAGTTGGCAAATAGCAAATAGCAAATGGCAAATGGCTAGAAAAGAGAGGTGCAAAGTGAAATTGTCCGTATTTTTAAAGCTTATTTTGGGCCTAGTTTTGGTGACAGCGGGGGTTTGGGCGATGATGCACTGGTTTTACGCTATCAAGGTAATCGCTAAAGGCTGTATCGGCGTGGTTTTATTGCTTTGCGGTTTAGTAATTTTGGGTTTAGCCAGGGAATAATTTTATTTACTTTTCGCGCGCAGGATTTATAATAATAAGAAGGAGATTATTTATGGAATTAATTTATAAGAACGCGGCTTCTTCCAGAAGGGCGTTTTTGGCTGTGGCTGGCGTAAGCCTGCTTGTTATTCTAAATATCGTCGGAGCGCTGGTGCGCATCCCTTTGCCATTTACGCCAGTGCCTTTTACTTTGCAGGTATTTTTTGTGCTTTTGGGCGCTAGTTTCTTAGGCGCGCGCAAAGCAGGCCTGGCCCAGATTTTGTATGTAGTAATAGGGTCTTTGGGCCTTCCGGTTTTTTCTGGAGCAGGAAGCGGTTTTCTTTATTTAGCCGGGCCAACTGCTGGTTATCTATATGGATTTTTCCTGGCAGCTTTATTTTGC
Organism: Candidatus Omnitrophota bacterium; assembly: GCA_025453395.1. NCBI lineage: Bacteria > Pseudomonadati > Candidatus Omnitrophota > Candidatus Omnitrophota bacterium. The sequence goes on along the minus strand of JALOQK010000004.1, from coordinate 92,605 downwards.
GGCTTCTGCATAAAATTTACCCACAACAAGTTCCATAGAGTTGTTTTACTTTTCCTTATCTCAGAGGCGATCCTGCTTATCTCAGGAGCGCTCTGGTTAGTTAATTCTTTAAAAGTATCCTTTACCCAAGGCGTTTTATTGGGAATAATTCCTTTTATCCCGGGGGATTTCTTGAAGATCTTGTCTGCCGCCGCAATTTACAGTTGTTTCGGCAGGAAAAACAGTAAGTAAAAAGAGGGGCAGCCTAAGACTTTTGAAAGTAAAATTCTTATTAATACTATTAATTCCGCTCTGCCTTTTTTTCTTAAGCCAGCAATTCGGCCTTAACCTGCATCAAGCCACTTCGCTTTCTATTTTTGCCGTTTCTATTTTAGGCACGCTTCTTTTTTGGAGTTTCCGCCTGACCTTCGCTTTCTTAGGAACAGCGGTTCTTCTCATGACCAAAACTATTGATCTGGAGCATTTGATTTTATTTTCTTCGCTTGAGGTTATCCTTTTCTTGATCGGAATGATGGTAATCGTCGGGCTGTTGAAGGATACGGGATTTTTTGCCTGGCTTGTCAGCTTAGTTTTACGCATGCGCAGGCTTACCGCGAACAAGTTTCTGCTTATTATTTCTTTTGTCTCGGCAATTTTATCATGTTTAGTGGGAGAAGTAGCGGCGATTATTTTTATTTTGGCGGTTATTTTAGAAATTTGCGATTATTTTGAAGTTAATCCTGTGCCGTTTGTGATTATTGCGGTAATGGCGGTTAACATAGGTTCTGTCGGCACAATCTTAGGCAACCCGATTGGAGTATTAATCGCTATAAAATCCGGGCTTACCTTTGAGGACTTTATTATTAAGGCTTTTCCAATAATGGTCTTAGCGATTATTGTCTGCACAATAATTTTTAAGTATTGGTATCGTAAAGCATTAAGCCAGTTTGATCGGCACATCAAAGAATTAGGCGCTAATGAAATTCTTATCCGTCTTATATCAATTTCCCCTTGCAAGGAATTGAAAATAAGCTTAGGCATTCTCTTGACAACACTTTTTTCTATTTCATTACATCACCGTATTGAGATACTTTTGGGATTGCCAGAGAATACTGTTTTATTGGCGCTGCCTCTTGTGTCAAGCGGCCTGGTGATGCTTTGGAAATCGCACAAGGCGCGCGATTATATAGAGAAAGATGTGGAATGGTGGACGCTCTTGTTCTTTTTGTTGCTTTTTGCGCAGGCCGGGACACTTAAGTACAGCGGCACAACTGACGTTATCGCTTCAAGGCTGGGGCAGGCTATAGGCAATAATGCTTCAGCGCTTACTGGTATAGTGCTGTGGGTCTCCACGATTGGATCAAGCATACTAGATAATGTGGTTTTAGTGGCAGCATTTATCCCGGTACTACAGAGCTTTAGCAGCCTTAATATACATTTAGATTCTTTATGGTGGGCGCTTCTTATTGGAGGCTGTTTCGGCGGCAATATCACTATAGTAGGCTCAACCGCTAATATTGTAGCTTTAGGCATATTAGAGAAAGAAAAGAATCTGCGTCTTAAGTTTCTTCAGTGGCTGGGCATTGGTTTAGTTGTTGGCTGCGTAACTGTTTGTATCGCCTGGGCTGTTCTTATCTTTGTCCCGTATTATCATTAATTACGCCCAGGGCATTCTTGACAGGGATATTTTTTTATGTTATAGTGCAGAAACGTTATGAATTAACGGTGCTTTATTCATAAAGGAGGATTATATGAGAATAGTAATAATTATAACCAGCATATTAAGCGTTATGCTCTTAGGGCAGGTAACCCTGTCTGCTCAAGAGGCGCCTAATCAGCCAGCTGCCCCTGTTGTTAACGCGGAAGGCCCGCAATGGGTTTGGGGTGAAGTTGTATCAGTGGATCCGGCTGCTAAGGTAATCAAGGTTAAATACTTAGACTACGAAACAGACACCGAGAAAGAAATGGATTTAAAAGTAAACGAAGCTACAACCTTTGAAGGCGTGGGCTCTCTTGAGGAAATTAAGCTTCAGGATATGGTCAGTATTGATTGGGCCTTGGGGCCAGGCGGGGTTTCTTTAGCCCAAACTATAAGCAGGGAATCTATTGAAGAGGCTCCCGCGGCAGATAATATGGCTGCTCCTGCTTATGAAATGGATAATCCTGCTGCTGCGCCAGTTCCTGTAGAAAAACAGCCGTAAAAGGGCTTTTCATAAAAAGCTAAAAAATAAGGGCGGGATAATATTCCTGCCCTTATTGGTTTATCTTAATATCGCAGATGAAAAAAATATTAGCTGTATTTTATATCTATTTAGTTGTTATCTGTTTAGCTTTAGGCGGGTGCCTTGCTTCAAAGAAATCGGGGTTAAGGAATAGTCTTTTGTCTGGTAAAAAGGTTAAATTAGCGGTAGCAGAATTTACGGCAACTTCTCCAAACGCGCAAGCCGCGATAAGCGACAGCCTGCGCCGCGTTTTAATCGCTGAACTTAATAAAAATAGCAATTTTAATATAATAGACCTGAAAAAACCCGATGACCCCGGAAGCCCGGCTTATGATCTGATCGCGCAAGTGGATGTTGTTGAATTTGAGCCACAGATGTCCGGCGGCCGCTCTGGTTCAGGAGGAGGCGGCGGGGCAGGAAGCGGTGTTTTAGGCGGATTTTTAGGAGACTCCCTGAACAAGGCGTATGTAGCTTTTGATTTGCAGATAAACGATGCTAACAATAATAAAGTTATTTTGCAAAAGACAAGGATTAAGGGCCAGGCCACAGATTGCTTGAAACAGCAGGCAGGGGGGGTATTTAGTTGCGGGAATATCGCAGCGCTAAAATCTTACCAAAATGCTCCTATGGAAAAAGCGATAAATATCCTGATAAACGAAACTTTGTCTATTATGCGTCAGGCAGTTCCAGTAGAATATTATAAATAAAAGTCGTACCTTTGCCTATTGGAAGGCAAAGTACGCCCCTTTCTGGGGCGGTGTTCATTACTATGAAAGGGGCAGATATGGGAAAACGTAAACGTAGAGGTAAATTAAACTGGCGTTCTAAGAAAGCCAATAAAGGCAGAAAACCTTGTTTGGGATAAGCGTATGGACAGACTAAGGGTTAGCCTGAGCGAAAAAGATATCCCCAGCAGCTGGTATAATCTTTTAAGTGATTTGCCTTTTAAGCTGCCGCCTCCTATAAATCCGCAAACACGCAAGCCTTTAAACAGGGATGATTTAAGCCCGATATTCCCTGATGCCTTGATACAACAGGAGATGTCTTGCGAAAAATGGATTGGCGTGCCGGAAGATGTCCGGCAGATTTATCGTTTGTGGAGGCCGACTCCTTTAAAAAGAGCCAGAAACTTAGAAAAACACTTAAAGACTAAGTGTCGTATCTATTATAAAGATGAAAGCGTGTCTCCCACCGGCAGCCACAAGACCAATACTTCAGTAGCCCAAGTTTATTACAATAAAAAAGAAGGGGTCAAACGTTTAACTACGGAAACCGGCGCCGGACAGTGGGGGGCGGCTTTGAGTTTTGCCTGTAATATCTTTGGTTTAGAATGCCGCATATATATGGTGAAGGTAAGTTTTCATCAAAAACCTTTTCGCAAGTCTCTTATGCATATCTGGGGCGCGCAGGTTTTGGCTTCTCCTTCGGATACAACTAACAGCGGCAGGGAAGTTTTGGCAAAAGATCCGCATTGCCAGGGTAGTTTAGGCATTGCTATATCCGAAGCGGTAGAGGATGCCGTCGGGGACAAGGATACGAAATATTGTTTAGGAAGCGTCCTAAACCATGTGATGCTGCATCAGACTGTCATAGGTCTGGAGCTTAAAAAACAACTTAAAGTTTTTGGCGAGAAGCCGGATTATCTTGTGGCTTGTGTGGGCGGCGGAAGTAATTTTGCGGGTTTTGCTTTCCCCTTTGTTAAGCAATGCATGAAAGATGGCTGCTTAAAGATAGTTGCGGTTGAGCCGGCGGCTTGTCCTAGTCTGACAAAAGGCGTGTATAAATATGATTATGGCGATACAGTGCGGTTAACGCCTCTTATCAAGATGTTCACCTTAGGCCACAACTTTATTCCTCCCGGGATTCACGCGGGAGGTTTGCGTTATCACGGTTGTTCTCCGATTGTAAGCGCCTTGCAGGAAAAAGGGATCATTGATTCGGTTTCCTATAATCAATTAGAGGTGTTTGAGGCAGCTTGTGATTTCGCGCGCGCTGAAGGTATTGTCCCTGCTCCGGAAACCGCCCATGCCGTAAAGGCGGTAATAGATATTGCCAAAAGAAAAAAGAAGGGGTGTATTGTTTTTAATTTCAGCGGGCATGGTTTCTTGGATTTATCCTCTTATGATAAATTCTTAGCCGGAGAACTTAAAAACTACGCCTACCCTAAAGCGGAAATAAGAAAATCTCTTAAAGACCTTCCGGATTTAGCTTAATAAGAAAGAGGGGTGCCTTTATGGCAAAGACAGTTGGTATTGTTGGCGCCGGTGTTTCAGGATTGGCCACAGCAATGCGGCTTGCCTACCATAATCTAGATGTAGAAGTCCACGAAAAACTTTCCCGTCCCGGAGGGCGAAACAATATCATAGAGGACAAAGGCTTTAAGTTCGATACCGGGCCTTCTTTCGTACTGATGCCGGATTTCTTCAATGAGCTTTTTTCTTACTGTGGCTTGGATATAAAAGATTATCTTGATTTAAGAGCCCTCGATGTCCACTATAAAATATTCTTTTCCGATAGAAAAACATTAACTGTATATCATGACACAAAACTCACCTGTGAACAGCTGGAGCGCATAGAGCCGGGTAGCTCGCGCCGTTTTAATGATTTTATAAATGCCACAGGCGATATTTATAAAGCGGTAAAGCCTCTTCTTTACAGGTGTTTTTCCGCAAAAGATATCCTATCTATCCGCTATATGTGGCTGCCTTTTAAGCTGCATATATTCAAATCATACTGGGATATCGCCTCTAAATATTTCAAAAGTGAAAAACTGCGCTATGCCTTTACCTTTGAGGCAATGTTCATGGGGGTGTCTTGTTTTGATGCGCCCGCGTTTTATAGTATTATAAGTTACGCTGATCATATGCAGAAGGTTTTTCATCCCATGGGAGGCATGTATAAAATACCGCAAGCGCTTGAAAGTATCTGCCGTAAATTTGGGGTTAAATTTTATTATGACCACCCAGCGGAAAAGATTAGCCATGGTCATTCGGGGTTAACCATTCGTTTTAAAGAAAAAGAGGTTTCTTATGATGCGGTTGTCTCAAGCGCAGATTATTCTTATACGCAGAGGCATCTTCTAGGAAGAAAGCTGCCTCAGTATAAATATTCCTGTTCTGTTTTTCTGATTTATCTGGGGCTTAAGAAGAAAATAAGCCATCTTGCGCATCATAACTTATTCTTCTCAAGCGATATCAAGCGCAACCTCCACGAGATCTTTCAAACAGTTCAGGCCCCTTTTGACCCCTCTTTTTATGTGCATGTGCCAACAGTAACAGACCAGTCACTTGCGCCCATGGATAAAGAGATCCTTTATATCCTTATTCCCACAGCTAACCTGGAGCATACAGAAGATTCTCTCCGGGGGCATAGAGAGCGCTTAAGAAAGATTACGCTGGATAAAATAAGCCATGTCTGCGGCCAGAACGTTGAGGATTTGATTGAAATCGAGCATCATTTTTATCCCGCTGATTTTATTGGGCGTTATAACATAGAATACGGCGCGACTTTCGGCTTAGCGCATAATTTAATGCAGAGCGCATTCTTTAGGCCAGTCAATTATGATTCCAGAATAAAGAATTTATTTTATGTTGGTGCAAGTACCCAGCCAGGAGGGGGGCTTCCTCCGGTGATTGCTAGTTCCCGTATCGCCGCAGGGCTTATTTTACGTTAAAATTCTTTATTTTTTTAATGATTTGGTCTGTTGTTTGGCAGGGAGTGGACGCCCCGGAAGTAACCCCGATGTTTTTGGCATGCCTGAACCATTGCTTTTGAAGTTCTGCCGGATCTTCTACCCAGTAAGTGCGTTTATTCAGCCTCCATGATATTTCATAAAGCCTTTTGGTATTGGCGGAAGTCCGCGAGCCAATAACAATCATCACATCGTTCTTTAGCGGCATATCCTTGATCTCTTTTTGTTTGGCGCGGGTAGGGGCACAGATAGTATTAAAAAACTTTAACTCCTTAACGCAAGGTTTTATCAGGGAGTAGATTTTATTTACCTTTTTCTCTGTCTGGGTGGACTGGGAAACAAGGCACAGCTTGTCATTAAGCCTTAATTTATTAAGCGGAATTTTGTTTTCATCAGAAATTATAATTGCCTTATTGTCTACTTGCCCTGCGATGCCATGCACCTCATCATGCTTTTGGTCTCCGATAATAACTATGCGGTAGCCATTTTTATCATAGGCCTTGACGATTTTATGGATCTCTTTGACCATTGGGCAGGTGGCATCAACTATTCTGTAGCCCAGTGTTTTTGCTTTTTGGATTGTTTTCTCGCAGGCCCCATGCGCGCGGATAAGCAAAATCTTATTCCTGCCGCATTTTAGTCGGGAAACCTTATCTACGCCTGCTTTTTTTATGCCTTCCACAACTGTTTCATTATGGACGATATCTCCGAGCATCTCTACGTTATTCCCGGAAGAGGCAAGTTCTAAAGCGATTTTAATCGCTCTTTTTACCCCAAAACAAAATCCAGCGGATTTGGCAAGGTTTATGCGCATGGTAAAATATTTCTTTCTATGCGTTTGAGTATATGGCGGTAACGGCCTGACATCAATCCAATTACCAGGCGGAAACGAAAGTTTTTTATCAAATAGATTCCTTTTTCAGCCTCTTGATAATATTCTCGCGCGCGAGCTATCTGAAACTTTAAGAACGACCTGAAGTTATCGTCTATTATGTAATCGCGGATTTGCTCTTCTGTTATTTTATAGCAGGATAATTCGTCGCCAGGCAAATATATCCTGCCCAGAGCGAAATCCTCTTTGATATCCCGCAGGATATTGGTCAGCTGCATCGCCTTGCCTAAGTTAATTGCGTGTTCTTTTGCCTCGGGAATATCGCAGTGGAATATTTTTAACATAATAAGCCCGATGACCCCGGCAGCCTTATAGCAATAATCATCCAATTGCGTGAAATTCGCGTAGCGTTTCTTAGTAAGATCCATGCGCATGCCTTCTAAGAGTTTATCAAAATATTCTTTGGGGATGTTGTATTTTAGTATTGTATCCCGGAAAGCAAAAAGAAGCGCTGAATCAAGCTTTGTATTTTGATAGCAGGAATCTATTATTCTTTGTACGCGCTGGATGTTTTCCAGGGATCCATTGGCGGGGCTGTCTACCGCTTGATCGCTTATTCTGCAGACCGCGTATACTGCAAAGCTTGCCATTCTTTCTTCCTTAGGCAGAAACAATGAAGCAGAATAAAAGTTTCTGGCGCATTTCTTAGTCATTCCCCTGGCAATTAAGAATCCTTGTTCTGCGTTTGTTGGCATAGGGTATATTTTAACCTAAAAATTAAGCGCTTGCCAATGCTTTGTTTTAAACTTACAATGTAACTATGGTTTCTTTATATATGAAAGTTTTGTTATTAGCGGGGATACTTCCTTTGGCGCTTAGTTTTTACCCCAGGCTTGGGTTCTATAGAAACTATCGCGCGCTTGTCTTTTCTATATCTCTGATCGTTATTATTTTCGGCTCATGGGATGTTTTCGCAGTCTGGCGTAATCATTGGTATTTTAACCCTCGGGCAGTCTGGGGAATAAAAATTATAAATCTGCCGCTGGAGGAGGTGTTATTTTTTGTGGTTATCCCGTTTTGCTGTATTTTCACTTGGGAGGCCTTGGAGTTTTTAAGGAAAAATAAATAAGCTATGCGCGAATACACATTCTTATGCTCAATATCTATTCTTTTGGTGCTATTTTTGGATAATTACCTAAAGATAAATATCCTGAAAAAGAAAATTTTCTATCTGTTTTTATTGATTATTTTCATTTTTAAGCTTGTGGTTAATGGCTATCTTACCGCCCGGCACATTGTCTTGTATTCCCAGGAAGCATTTTTAGGTATCAGGCTGGGCAGTATTCCGCTTGAGGATTTCCTGTTTGGTTTTAGTATGGTAAGTTTGACCATTATTTTCTGGGAATTCTTTAAGAGAAAGGATGCAGGATATGTTAAGAAGTAAGGTGTTATTTTTCATAATTGTGGTTTTTTTTATCCATCCTGTGTTTGCTGCCAACTGGAAAACCCTGCACGATAAGGCAAGTGGTATAAACTTAAATAGCGTAAGCGCGGATGCGTTATCCAAATCTGTTTCGCAAGACGATCTTTATGTCTTAGGATTGGTTTATCTTTCCGCGCGCCAGGAAGATAAAGCTAAAGAGGTATTTATAAAAGTAAGAAAAATAGCTCCTTCTTTTTTCCCGGCGCAGTGGGGCGTAGCTGAAATCTTACGCCGGAAGCATGATCTTGAAGAGAGTAAGTTGATCCTTGATGAAATTATAGCGGATCATCCGGAATTTATTCCCGCGCGGCTATCGCGCGTCTATATTTATTATCTGGAAGGGGAATTCCACAAGGCTATGGATTTGACCCAAGAGATTGTTGATCTGGGGAGCGAACAGATGGATAAAGAAAATTATCTTAGGGCAATCTTAATGTTGACCGCTAATAAGGGTATGGTTGCGCATTATGGCGGGATAATCGTGAAGTTATCACACGGAAGAAAGATATTGCCGCTTTTAAGAAAAGCGCAAAGTTTAGCGCCTTACGATGCGCAAGTTTATTTTGGCTTAGGCTCTTATTATCTTCTTTCGCCTACTTTAGTTGGAGGCAACAAAAAGTTAGCCTTGGAATATTTAGAGAAGGCTAAAGATAAAGACCCGCGTTTCGCGGATATCTATGTGCGGTTAGCGCAAGCCTGCCGGATGAATAAAGATGAAGAGGGTTTTAAGAAATACCTTGATTGGGCTTTTATGCTTGACCCTGGCAATGAGTTAGCCAATGATTTTAAATCCGGGAAATGCAGGTTTATTTGTCCGGTTGGATATTAAGGATAAGGCTTGAGTATTGGTCGAGGTAATCTTTAATTTCAGGTGAGATTTTTGAGTTTGAGAGTGATTTCTTAGCGCAAGAAGCGTAATAAACAATATCTTCTTTTGTTTTGGCAAGTGAGCCTGAAGAAATAAGTATATCCTGGGTAAGTTTTAATTCGCGCATCCCGATTTTTTCTCCAGATAAGACTTTCTTTATATATTTTTTTTGTACAAAAGTCCCCATTTGATAGGCATGCCACATAAGAAGCGTTCTTTTGGATTCTTGTAAGTCTGATATCAGGGGCTTGCCGGTTTCCTCTTCGCTGGAGAACATCCCTAAAATGTCGTCTTTGATCTGGAAGGCCCTGCCCAGGTATATGCCGTAGTCATAAAGTTTTTGCGCTTCTTGGTTATTCGCTCCCGCAAGGATCGCGCCTATGGCAAGAGGAGAGGCAAAGGTGTAACAGGCAGTTTTGTAATCATAGACCTGGTAGATCTGCTCTTTTTTAATCTTGCTTATATCCTTGGCCGCTAACATAAGCTCTAAGAATTCTCCGCTTCCAGTATTAATTGCGGCTTCAATGAGCTTACGCATGGCTTTTTCCTTTTTGTCTTTGGCTACATCAATAGACAAAAAAGAGGCCAAGCCCATTGCGTACATTACATCTCCTGCGACAATCGCTAAATCTTGCCCGCTAAATTTTATATTTTTATTTTCGGCTATGTGCCTGTCAAAGATCTTATGCATAGAAGGTTTGCCGCGGCGGAGCCCTGATTTATCAATTATGTCGTCATGCACTAACATAAAATCATGCAGTAATTCTATTGAAATAGCGCTTTCATATAGTCCTTTCGCCTCTTTTTTATTGAATCCCAGGTACCCCAGAATAAAAAGTATGGGGCGGACTCTTTTTCCATCGCGCGTAACAAATTCCCGGATGGTATTTGACAAAATAGGGGAGAGCCGCTTGATCTTATAACAGCTGTCAGCCTTATTCAGGAATTCTTTTATTCTTTTATCAATAGTATTTTTGATTTTCAAGTTCATCAGATTATGTTAACATAAGTATATGGTAATGCAAACAAAAAGTCCTTTAGGCCTGGCAGTTTTAGCGCGCGCTTTTAGAATTCCTTTTTTGGGCGCAAGCATTCTTCCTTTTGTTTTCGGCTCTTTATTAAGCAGGCAGGCTTTGCATCCGGTTATCTTTGTTTTAGGTTTATGCGCAGTTATTTTTACGCATTTGGGAGCTAATCTTATCAATGATTACGCGGATTCCCAGAATACAGCCGACTGGAAAGATAAGAAATTCTATGGGTTGTTTGGAGGATCAAAACTTATTCAGGAAGGAATTCTTTCCGAAAGCTTCTATCTGTTTTCATCCATTGTGTTTTTATTCTTGGCCTTATTTTCGGTTGTCAGCTTGTGTTTTATCATTAAAAGTTTTCTCCCTTTTTTAGTTTTTATTCTCATCGCACTTTTGGGCGCGGGGTATTCTTTGCCTCCTTTAAAATTCTCCTGCAGGCAGACAGGAGAGGTCGTGATCTTTTTTTTATTCGGCCCCGCGCTTGTTATGGGCGGTTATTTTTTGCAAACCGGGATTTTCCCCTCATTAAAAGCATTCTTTTTGTCGGTTCCTTTTGGATTGTTGACAAGCGCTATTCTTTTGGCCAATGAAGTGCCGGATTATCCGCAGGACAAAGAAGCAAGAAAATACACTTGGGTAAATTTTCTGCAACCAAGGCGCGCCTTTATTCTATACGCTGCGCTTGCGGGGCTTTCTGTCATCTTTATAGTTTGCGCGGTAGCGATAGGATATTTGAAAATAAGCGCTTTAGCGGTTTTATTATTTTTGCCCATGGTTTTTAAGGCAACAAAGATTTTAAAGGTTGACTACGCAAGCAAGCAGCTGCTTTTGCGGTCTTCAGCCTTGACCATTAAATTCAATGCGGTAGTAAGCTTAATTTTAATTGCGGCGCTATTTTCCCCGAATCCTTAGGGCAAAATATCCTGAAGGTTCGGGATTCCGTTAATATAGAGAAAATAGATTGAGCTTGTATGAAGAAAAAAGTAGTTATTATCGGTTGTGGGTATGCCGGCGCAGTTACCGCATGGCGGCTTTCTTCTTTTCGGGATAAAATAAGCGTAACAATTATCGATAAGGGGGGCAGCTTTAATTGTTTGCCCTTAATGCCGGATTGTATCGGAAGGGGCATCTTAACTAGCAAACTTTATTTTCCTATAGGGTCGTTGGCTAAGAAATACGGTTGTCAGTTTATTCAAGAGGAAGTAATAAGTTTAGATCTGGAAAATAAAATTGCGCATTGCGCGCATATAAATTTGAACTATGATTATTTGGTAATTGCAACTGGCACAGAAACAAACTTTTATGGCAATAACAAGATTAGGGATTATGCCTATAAGTTAGATTCTCCTGCAGACGCGCAAAAAATCCTTGATGGCCTTTGGGCCCAGGATTTCCAGAATTTTGTTATTTCTGGGGCCGGTTACACAGGAATAGAGGTAGCAACTAATTTAAAACTGCATCTTCAAAAGCGAAAAATATCCAAGCCCGTCATTATTTTAGAGCGCGCCAGTTCTATTTTAGGCCCTTTGCCAGAGTGGATGAAAGACTATGTGGCGAGTAATTTAAAAATTATGAGTATTGAAATACGCTGCGGGGTTTTTATTGAGAATATAGAGGGGGAGGATTTAGTTTTATCTGATAAAACTATTTTAAAAGAGTCATTGCTTATTTGGGCAGCTGGAGTAAAAACTCCACAGTATCTCCAAACCTTGAATATTCCTAAAAATCCTCAAGGAAGAATCATGGTGGATAATTATTTAGAATTTAGAGAGGGGTGTTTTGCCGCTGGAGACAGCGCTTGTTTTAGCCAAGGCAAGAGTTTCTTGCGCATGGCCGTGCAATTTGCCATTGCCCAAGGCCATACCGTAGCGCTTAATATTGCGCGGTCCTTAGAAAATAAACCCAAGGCTGTCTTTAAGCCGCGCGATTGGGGCTATATTATTCCCATGGCAAATAATTTTGCTTGTGGTATAGTATTAGGGCGAAAGGTAAAAGGCAGGAAAGCGATTTTCCTGCATTACCTTTTATGCTTATGGCGCACAGTAGGGTGGGGGAATAAGCTTTCGGTTTTTAGAAGTTTAATATTAAATAGCCGGCAATAATGTACCTTTGCCTATCGGAAGGCAAAGTATGCCGCAATTGCGGCAAATTGCGCCGGTGTTCGCTACTGCGAAGGAGGTATGCCATGCAAGATTGGGCGATCTTAGTATTAAGGTGTTCTTTGGGGATAATGTTTGTTTTGCACGGCAGCCAGAAGGTTTTTGGCATGTTTGGTGGTTCGGGTATGGATAAATTTGCCAAGATGTTAACCGGCCTTGGATTTACTCCGGGAATTTTCTGGGCGTATTTAGCAGGTTATAGCGAACTTATTTGTGGTGCGCTTTTGATCTTGGGACTTTTTACCAGATTGTCAGCAGGCATATTATTGATTGTCATCTTGGTGGCGGCAATTACCGTGCATCTTAAAAACGGATTTTTTATGATGCAGGGCGGGTTTGAATATAATTTTATTATTATCGCCATTTGTGTGGCACTTATACTTTTAGGCCCCGGGAAGATTTCTTTGGGTGATAAATTTTAAGGATGGGACAAAAAGGGTGAAGCCTTTCAAAGTAAACGTAGCTTGTTTAAGGAAATACCGGCGTCTTCTGGGTGACTCGGGCAAAGGCATTAATCTTCGTTCGGGTTTGGTAGTTCTTGCTCCGGGGGTGTCTGTGGGCAGGCATTGCACAACGGCCAAAGAAGAAGCAATTGTTTTCTTAGAGGGCCGGGCGCGTTTTTACTATGGGCAAAAAAGCTTCTTGCAAATAAAAGCCCCGGCGTTTATCTATGTCCCAAAAGACGTGGTCCATGATATTAAGAATATCGCTAATAAACCGCTTAAGTATATTTATATAACTACTGCTTGTTAATAAAATGATGAATTTATTCTGGGCGCTTGGCGCAAGTGCGGTGGTAAGCCTTATTTCTCTTATCGGGATATTTGCGCTTCTTCTTAAAGAGAAGTGGCTGAATAAGATTCTTTTTCTCTTGATTGCTTTTTCAGCAGGCAGCTTAATGGGGGCAGCCCTGTTGCATCTTTTGCCCGAAGCCCTGGAAGAATTCACGACCAATATGCCTTACTATTATTTACTTTTTGGGTTTGTGGTATTTTTTATCTTAGAAAGGTATTTCCATTGGCGGCACTGCCATGACGGAGTCTGTAGCATCCACGCTTTCACTTATCTTAACTTAATCGGAGACGGCATCCATAATTTTGTTGATGGTTTGGTTATTGGGGCAAGCTTTTTGGTGAGTATTAAATTCGGGATAGTTACCACATTGGTTATTATTCTGCATGAGATCCCCCAGGAAATAGGAGATTTTGGAGTTTTGATTTATGGCGGGATGACTAAGATAAAAGCGCTTATGTTTAATTTCTTAAGTGCTTTGACTTGTGTTATTGGGACAGTTTGCGGATATTTTATCGCCACACAAGCGCAAAATTTCTCTCCGGGCCTTTTGGCTTTTACTGCCGGAGGTTTTATTTATATCGCCGCATGCGACCTAATTCCGGAGCTGCACAAACAGCCGGATATTAAGAAGAGTGCCTTGTCCATGGTATTCTTTATTCTCGGAATAGCCTTTATCCTCATTTCTAAAACCCACGCGCATTAATGAAAAAGATCTCTTTGGCCCATCTTAAGGAAAATCAGAAAGCGCGTATCTTGGAAATATCAGGTGGGAGTAATTTAGCCAGCCGTTTGATGAGTATGGGTATTTATCCCGGCACCACCGTAACCAAGCTTAACCATTTTGCTATGCGCGGCCCGGTTACGATTAAATGCGGCAGGTCAACTTTAGCCATAGGCTATGGGGTGGCAGCAAAAATCATTGTGGAGCTTGCATGATAGAAAAAATATTTTTAATCGGCAACCCCAATGTCGGCAAAAGCGTTGTTTTCTCGCGTTTGACCGGGGTGCAGGTTATTTCCGCTAATTACCCGGGGACTACAGTAGGTTTTAGCAAGGGTTATCTTTTATTAAGGCAGGAAAAGTTTGAGGTAATTGATTTACCCGGAACGTACTCTTTAGAGCCTTCTTCAGAAGCGGAAGAAGCAGCAGTTAATATGCTTATGGAGTATCCTGCTGATAAAAGCGTGGTGATTAATATTGTTGATGCTACTAATCTGGAGAGGAATTTATTTTTAACCTTGCAACTCATTGAAGCAGGATATCAGGTGATTGTCTGCCTGAATATGTGCGATGATACAGCGCATCGCGGCATAGAGATTGATGTTAAGAAGCTTGAAGAAATGCTGAAGGTTCCAGTTATTTCTACTTGCGCGGTAACAGGGGCGGGGATTAAATTTCTTATAAGCCGGATAGAGCAGGCAAGGTCAAACAGCCGGGTTAAACTTGAGAGCCAACAGCGTTGGCAGGAAATCGGCCGTATCATTGAGGCTGTGCAGAAGCTTACCCATCGTCATCATACCCTAAGAGAGCTTTTGGAAGATGCCTCTGTGCGCCCCTTTAGCGGAGCATTGATATCGCTTGGAGTTATTTTTCTTTCTTTTAAAGCAGTGCGTTTCTTAGGCGAGGGTTTGATTAATTATGTCGCGGATCCGGTTTTCCATAATTTATATATGCCGGTTGTGGAAAAAATCCATACTTTCATCTTGCCTGGCAGCTTAATGGATCATCTGCTTATCGGGGATATGATCGGCGGTGTTATTGATTTTAAGCAGTCATTCGGACTTTTGACTACCGCGCCCTATATTGAATTTGCCATGGTTTTGCCCTACATTGTTTCTTTCTATTTTGTTTTAAGTATTCTTGAAGACACGGGATACCTGCCGCGTTTGGCGATATTATTGGATAATCTATTGCATCGTTTGGGCCTGCATGGTTTTGCGATTATTCCGGTGCTTTTAGGCTTTGGTTGCAATGTCCCAGGGATCCTGGCAACAAGAGTTCTGGAATCAAAACGCGAAAGGTTCATTGCCGCCACTCTTATTTCTATCGGGATTCCGTGTGTCCCGCTTCAGGCGATGATCTTTGCTTTATTGGGTTCTTATGGGTTAAAGTATGTGGTAGGAGTTTACCTTATATTATTTGTGGTTATTCTAATAATCGGCGCGTTCTTAAACCGTATTCTTAAAGGTTACAGCCCGGAATTTCTATTAGAAATCCCGCCGTACCGTTTTCCTCCGCTTCTGCTTCTTTTAAAGAAACTTTTCTTTAGGGTTAAAGTTTTTATTATAGAAGCGCTGCCGCTTGTTTTTGCCGGGGTATTGATTTTAAACTTGGCTATTTACTATCACCTGTTCGATTTTTTGGAGCATATTTTTGCTTGGGTTATTGAAGGATTATTCGGCCTTCCCCAAAAAGCGGTGGTGGCGCTTTTATTCGGTTTCTTTAGAAAAGATGTCGCCGCCGGGTTATTGATGCCGCTTGGGCTTTCCGCAAAGCAACTTTTGATTTCTTCAACTATACTTGCGATGTCTTTTCCTTGTATGGCCACTTTCATGGTTTTGTGGAAGGAATTGGGGATAAAGGCTTTAATCAAAGCTACTTTTATAATGCTCTCCGCAAGTTTCATCGTAGGCATAACTTTAAATATTATTATCCGATAATGAAAAGGGCGATCGCGCTTATCTCTGGCGGTCTAGACAGTATCCTTGCTTCTTGCGTAGTAAAAGAGCAGGGGATAGATGTCTTTCCAGTCAAATTTATTATTCCTTTCTTAAGCGCCAAGAAATCAAAAGATACTTTTGACAAGACTGCCTTGGTTGTTAAGCAAAAATTAGGCAGGATTTTGGAAGAGATTGATATACAGGAAGAATTCTTAGAAATGATGCGTTACCCGCAGCATGGGTTTGGTTCTAATATGAATCCTTGTATTGATTGTAAGATATTAATGCTTAAGAAAGCAGGACAGCTTCTTAAGGCCGGGCAGGCTGATTTTCTGGTCACCGGGGAAGTCTTATCGCAGCGTCCGATGTCTCAAAATAAGCAGGCGATAAATTTTATTCCGGGCAAGGCCGGGTTAGAGCGTTTGATTTTGCGCCCGCTTTGCGCTAAATTATTGCCAGTCACACTGCCTGAGGAAAAAGGATGGGTCATGCGCGAAAAACTTTTTTCCATAAACGGCAGAAGCCGCAAGGCGCAAATGGAATTGGCAGAGTATTTTAAGATCAAAGATTATGCCCAGCCAGCAGGGGGATGTTTATTAACTGATCCTGATTTTTCCCGGCGCCTCAAAGATTTAATAGCGCATAAACAGCTTAAATCTAAAAATGTTCAGCTTTTAAAATTAGGCAGGCATTTTCGCTTGAATAACCATACAAAGTTAGTCGTAGGCAGAAACCAGCAGGAGAACCTGGCTTTAGAAAAGATGGCCCGCCCGGGAGATTTTCTTTTTTATGTGGATGAGGATACCGCCGGGCCAACTGCCGTTGGCAGCGGCGGTATGGATGATAATCTGATTTCTCTTTCCTGTTCTGTTGTGGCGCGCTATTCGGATATTGATAAGAGCAAGAAAACAGAAATTATGTTTCAAAAGGTTGCTAATGGCAAAGAAGAAAAAGCCTTGGTGTATCCTATTGATCAAGAGTCGTTATCGCGGATAAAAATATGAAAAAAGAAGCAATTCTTTATGAGAGATTAGACTCCAATAATGTGCATTGTTTTCTTTGCGCCCATAACTGCCGTATCGCGGATGCAGATTTTGGTATCTGCGGCATGCGTCAGAATAATTCCGGCGTGCTTTATACCTTTGCCTATGATCAAGTGGTTGCTGCCAATGTGGATCCGGTGGAAAAAAAGCCCCTATTCCATTTTTTACCCGGATCCCAGACCTTTTCTGTGGCTACCATGGGGTGTAATTTTAAGTGTTCATTCTGCCAGAACTGGCAGATTTCGCAGATTAATTTTCGCGATTCAAATGATCCTGCCACAGCTAAGAAACTTTCCCCCGGTGAAATAGTGGATCTGGCTCTTCAGCATGAATGCCGGAGTATCTCTTATACCTATACTGAACCTACGATTTTCTTTGAGTACGCTTTAGAGATAATGAAGCTGGCTAAGAAAAAGGGGCTGTATAATCTTTTTGTCACCAACGGGTTTATGAGCAGGGATTGTTTAGAGCTGGCGCGGGGGTTTCTAGATGCAGCTAATGTTGATTTGAAATTTTTTGATGATTCTTTTTACCAGAAGATTTGTGGCGCGCGCCTGAAGCCAGTTTTGGATTCTATCCGCTTTATGCACGAAATAGGCATTTGGGTTGAGGTTACAACTTTGCTTATTCCAAAACAAAACGATTCGCCGGAGCAATTAAAAGGCATTGCTGATTTTTTATCCGGTGTAGACAAGGATATGCCATGGCATATATCCGCTTTTCATCCTGACTATAAATTATCGCATCTTCCTCCAACAGATTTAGATTCTTTGGAAAAAGCCTATAAAATCGGGAAAGATGCTTTATTGCGGTATGTGTATGTTGGCAATCTGCGCGGGATAAGAGAAGATACTTTTTGCCCTTCATGCGGCAAGAAACTTATCCTCAGGCATGGCTTTAGCGTAGAAGAAAACAAAATAAGTTCCGGACGCTGTTCTTATTGTAATGGTATAATAAAGGGGATATTCAACGAATAAGCTTTCTTGAAAAATGTTTAATTTAAAAAGAGCGGTTACTCTTTTAGGGATTTTGTGCGTGTTGGCTTATGCCAATACGCTGTTTAATGGCTTTATCTCTGATGATGTGACAGTCCTCATTGACCATTCTCCTAATATAAATGAGCTTGGGCAGGCTTGGCATAATCCCCAGCAGGCCATGCATACCTTGACCTATTTCTTCTTCAAACAAAACCCGCTTCCCTATCACTTGACCAGCATTGTTTTTCATATTATCGCCACAGTTATGGTTTTCTTATTTTTGCGCTATTTATTTGGCCTATACCCAAGCCTTTTTGCCGCAAGCCTTTTTGCTGTGCACCCAGCGCATTGCGAAGCTGTGGCTTGGATATCCGGAAGGCCATACATAATCATGACCATATTTTTGCTGGGTAGTTTCTTCTTGTACGAGAGGTCTATGTCTTTTCTTGGGCAAGGCAAGAAAGCCAGCGCAATAAAAACTTATATTTTATGTGTTCTGTTTTATACTTATTTCTTGCTGGACAGCTTTTCTTTTTATGCGCTTTTCCCGTTCTTTATCGCGATTTGGGATATATGTTTTAGGGATTATAGGGAAAGATGGAGATGGTGGATAGTGTTTGTTTTGATCGTGGCTTTAAGGATATTTTTGGCCAGAGAATTCATTGCTGACAGGATTACTTTTGTGGCAAAGGAAACCACAGGAAGCGTTCTTGTGGTGCATAATCCGCTTGTCTATTTCGTTTATTCGTTTTTCGCTCATTTATGGCTATTAGTTTGGCCAAGAGTCCTTACTCTTTATCATGAGCCGGTATTTATCCCTAAATTCATTTTGCATTTTAAGTATTTATTTGCCTTTGGTTTTTTATTTGTTCTCTGGGTGCTATGGAAAAGATCCAGGCGGTTATTCTTTGCCTTGAGCATATTCATAATTTTTCTTTCCTTTACTTATAGCCATATACCGGTTTCTTCGGTTGTCGCGGAACGTTATGTTTATTTCCCGTTGTTGGCATTTTCTATTTTCTTTGCCTGCCTTTACGCGCGCTTATTGGAGGGTAAAGAATCAAAGCGTCCGTATATTTTAGGCTTTTTTATCCTGGTTTTGGTTGTTTTATTAATGCGCACCGCAATCAGGAATACTGACTGGAAAAGCGAAGAAATATTCTGGACGCGCACCTTGGAAACTTCTCCGCTAAGCCCCCGCGCGCTTAATAATTACGGGGTAATCTGTTTGCGCCAAGGCAATGTAAAACGCGCGATAGAGGAATTTCAGAAATCTCTGCGTATTAATTCTAGCTACGCCGATGCGCGCAATAACTTGGCTTTAGTTTATAGCCGGCAGGGGTTCCATAGTCAGGCTGTATCTTTATTGGAGGCTTCAGCTAAACTTGCCGTAAGCAATCAGCCGCAGGTTTATTTGAGTTTGGGCCAAATACAGCTTAAGGTTGGTCAGGCGCAGAAAGCCGTGGCCTCTTTAAAGCAGGCAATTAAGCTGGACCCCGGCCTGTTTAATGCCTGGGCAGTTTTAGGTAAAGCCTATGAAGCATCGGGTGATTTCATAAACGCGCAAGCCGCGTATAAGAGATCTATAGATATCAACCCTTTACAGGATAGTGTTTATTTGGACTTGGCAAATTTTTATTCTACCAATAAAAAGCCTGATCAGGCTATTGCAGTGTTGCGTCAAGCCTTAAAACAAAATCCTAAATTTGCTGAAGGGTACAATCAATTGGGCGCTATCTATTTTGATTTAAATAACAAAGAAGAGGCTGTTAACTGTTTTAAGAAAGCCATAGAAACTAATCCAGAGTATATCCAGGGTTATAATAATCTGGCTAATGTTTACAATAGCATGCATAAGGGGAAAGAGGCGATAAGTGTTTTGCAGGGGGCATTACGCATTAAACCGTTTTATCCAGTGCTTCATTTTAATCTGGCGATCGCATATCTGCAAGAAAAAGATTTGCCCCGCGCAAGGCTGGCTTGCGAAAAGGCCAAGATCTACGGCTATAAAGTCCCGCAGGAATTCGAGAAGAAGTTAAGATAAAAGTTTTTTTCTTGACAAATGATACTATTGTGGTATCATTTATCCAGAGGGAGGTGCCAGATGAATGTGACTATTAAGTATATGCTTAGACCGGTAGCGCACTGCAAAGAGGGCTGTAGTAACATGTCCTGGGCACGACGTAAAACTGCCCGCTTCTTTTAAAGCTATATAACCGAAAGATTATAGATGAAACTAATTACTCGCGATACAGATTATGCATTAAGGTCTCTTATATATATACAGCGTCATTCTAAAAAGATTATTCCTGTATCAGAATTGGTAAAGAATCTAGGGATCCCGCGGCCATTTTTAAGAAAGATCACCCAGGTTTTATGCAGAAATGGCCTTCTTGGTTCTATAAAAGGCCCAGGTGGGGGGTTTAAATTAACGCCAGGCGCGAGAAATATTACCTTAGAAAAGTTGATGTGTGTTTTTCAAGGGCCCTTTAGGTTAAATGAATGCAGCTTCAAGAAAATGCCTTGCCCAAACACTAAGACTTGTTTTGTGCGCAAGAAAATCCAGGAAATAGAATCTTATGTCAGGCGGCAGCTCAAAGGCATTAGATTGTCCCAATTAATAAGGGGAAATTAATGGGTAGGATAAAAAAAGTATAAACAGTTAAAAGGAGGATAGGGTTATGTTTTGTTATCAATGTGAACAAACTGCTCTTGGAACAGGTTGCACAAAGCAAGGTGTATGCGGCAAGAATGAAGATATTCAAAGTTTGCAGGATACCTTAATATTTGGCTTAAAAGGCGTGGCAGCTTACGCGTATCATGCCAGAGAAATGGGTTTTAAAGACGATGAAGTTGATGGTTTTATGCACCGCGCGCTTTTTACCACCTTAACCAATGTTAATTTCGATCTGAATGATTATCTGGCTCTAGTTTTAGAATGCGGGAAAATTAATTTCAAGGCCATGGAATTATTAGATAAGGCAAATACCGATAATTTCGGTAATCCCGTGCCAACGAATGTCTATACCGGGACTAAAAAAGGCCCGGGTATTTTGATAACGGGGCACGACCTGCCGGATCTTTATGAACTTTTAAAACAAACCGAAGGCAAAGGGGTCAATATTTATACCCATGGCGAGATGTTGCCGGCGCATGGTTATCCCAAATTAAAACAGTTTAAGCATCTTGTGGGGAATTTTGGAGGCGCCTGGCAAGAACAGAAAAAAGAATTTAATGAATTTGGCGGAGCAATTTTGGTTACAACTAACTGTATCCAGATTCCGCCTTCTGGCACATACCTGGATAGGCTTTTTACTTCCGGCATCGTGGGTATGGCGGGTGCCAAGCATGTAGAACGTAAAGATTTTTCTGTTGTGATTAAAAAGGCATTAGAATTAGGCAGTATTCCTGAAGTTGCCGGGAAAAACATACAAACGGGGTTTCACCATACCGCGATATTAGGCCTTGCAGATAAAATCGTGGGATTAGTTAAATCCGGGAAAATAAAACATTTCTTCTTAGTCGGTGGTTGCGACGGAGCCAAGCCGGGGAGAAACTATTACACAGAATTCGCGCAGAAAGTTCCCAAGGATTGTATAATTTTAACTTTGGCCTGCGGGAAATATCGTTTCAATAAACTTGATTTTGGTGATATTGAGGGGGTTCC
This sequence comes from Candidatus Omnitrophota bacterium, assembly GCA_025453395.1. Taxonomy (NCBI): domain Bacteria; kingdom Pseudomonadati; phylum Candidatus Omnitrophota; species Candidatus Omnitrophota bacterium. The sequence continues at coordinate 71,201 of JALOQK010000004.1, read as the reverse complement.
GCGCTTAATTGACATCGGGCAATGTAATAATGCCTATTCTGCGGTGCAGGTAGCGCTTGCTTTATCTAAGGCTTTTAATTGTTCGGTGAACCAATTGCCATTGTCAATGGTGCTTTCCTGGTATGAACAAAAGGCAGTAGCGATACTTTTAAGCCTGCTTTATTTAGGTATCCAAAATATCCGCATTGGCCCCAGCGCTCCGGCATTCTTAAACGCGAATGTTCTGAAATTGCTTCAAGATAAGTATAATTTGAAGCTGGTTACTACTGCGGAAAAAGATTTGGCGGATATTTTAGGCGTTAAATAAAGTTTGCATGGGGTTAAGGATTTTGGTATATAATAATATCATTATCGCAAGCAGGGAAAAAAGAAGATGTTTCTAGATATTAAAGACCTTTCGGTAGAAACTCAGGATAAGCAGATATTAAAGGGGATAGAATTAGAAATCAAGCCCGGTGAAGTGGCTATTTTATTCGGCCCCAACGGCAGCGGAAAATCCACTTTAGTAAAAGCAATCATGGGTTTTAGCGGTTATCGCGTAACCCGCGGACAGATATTAATCAATGGCAAGGATATCAATTCGCTTACTATTGAGCAAAGGGTCAAGCTTGGGCTGGGGATTATGTATCAAAACCCTCCTAAGATAAGGGGGGTAAAACTCGAGCAGATGGCGGGTTTCTTAAGCCGGGATAAAGAGCAGATCTCTTCATGCGCAGAAAGATTATCGCTTACTAGCCACCTCAAACGCGATATTAATCTGGATTTCTCCGGAGGAGAAATGAAGCGTTCGGAATTATTCCAGCTTCTTTTGCAGGACCCGCAGATGATTTTATTGGACGAGCCGGAATCCGGAGTTGATTTAGAAAATATTTCGGTTATGGGGGATGCTTTAAAAGAATTCTTGTCGCGCGAAGGTAAATCCGCGCTTATTATCACCCATACCGGGTATATTCTTGACTACATTAATGCGAAAAAAGGCTGTATGATGATTAACGGAAAACTTTGGTGCGTGGGGGATCCTAAAAAGATGTTTAGTGATATACGTTCCAAAGGTTATGAAAAATGCAAAATTTGCCATGAAATCCAAAGAGTTGAATAAGTTTAATGCTGACGACCAGAAGGCGATGTCTTCTTCCGGGATTGATTTCTCTCAAGAGACCCGTTCCGGGACTTTTATCCAAGAAGATACCCAGGTGCATTTTTCTCACAGCCTGCAAGAGGGGGTCGAGGTATTAAGCATTGAAGAGGCGCTTGCCCAATATCCGGAAGTAAAAGATTATTACGGAGCGAATTTCCGGATGATGGGCCGGGAATTCCCCCTTGATACTCAGGGTGGTTATTTTATCAGGATCAGAAAAGGCGCTCAAGTACAACTTCCGGTGCAGGCGTGCCTTTTTTTAAAAGCCCAGGGCTTTAAACAAAAAGTGCACAATTTGATTATTGTAGAGGAGGGCGCTCGGGTATATCTTATTACCGGATGCTCCGCTTCAAAATCTGCCAATGAAGGTTTTCATTTAGGGATCTCGGAATTCTTTGTCAAGAAAGGCGCGTATCTTAATTTTACCATGATCCACTCATGGAAAGAGGATGTTTCAGTAAAACCTATGAGCATTGCTGTGGTAGAAGAGGGTGCCACCTTCGTTTCTAATTATGTCTGTTTAAGGCCGGTGAAGGAAATTACTATGTATCCAACCGCAGTCTTATCCGGCGGGGACTCCCGGGCAAGTTTTAATTCGCTTATATTGTCTTCCCCGGGCTCATTCCAAGATATCGGCTCCCGGGTTATTTTGAAGGCTAAGAATACCCAAGCGGAAATTGTTTCTCGCGCGGTATCCACAGGCGGCAAGGTAATAGCTCGCGGGCATATCAAGGCAGAAAGCCAGCAGGTTAAGGCGCATTTGGAATGCCGGGGATTGATTTTATCCGAGAAAGGCACAATCCATGCCATCCCGGAAATGGAATCGGATTACCGCGATGTGGATATGTCGCACGAGGCGGCAATCGGCAAGATTAATAAAGAGGAGATTGAGTATTTGTGCGCCCGCGGGTTTACAGAAGACCAGGCGCAGTCAATTATTGTGCGGGGCTTTATGGATGTAGATGTCTTGGCGCTGCCGGATTTATTAAAAGAAGAAATTAATCGCCTTGAAGACGCAACGCTTAAGGGGAATTTTTAGCATGAAAGATTTCCGGATGAAATTTATAGAAAAAATTCCAAGGACCCCGACTGTGATCAGTTTCCGTTTCTTCCCGCAAGAAAGAGTTGATTTTCTTCCTGGTCAATTTATGCGCCTTATCTTTGATGAGCATAATCCTGGTAACAAAGAATTGAATAAATATCTTTCTTTGTCCTGCGGTACAGATAAAGGGTATATCGAAGTTACCAAGAGGATAAGCGCGTCCAGTTTCTCAAATAAGCTTTTAGGCCTTAATAAAGATGATTCCGTGTCTGTTCAGGGCCCTTTGGGGTCATGTGTTTTTGAGAAGCAATTTAAAAAGGTCAGTTTCTTGGTCGGCGGCATAGGGATTACACCTGTTATTTCCATGTTGGAGTATGTCTTAAGCAACAAGATCCAAAGCGATATATCCGTTTTTTATTCTAACCGCAATGAAGAAGAAATAGCTTTTAAGAAACAGCTGGATGATTGGATGGAAATCAATAAATCCTTGAAAGTTTATTATACTGTAACCGAATGTGCGCCTAAAGATAAAAACTGTTTTTATGGAGGCATTAACAAAGAGCTTCTTTCTGCTAATATCTGTGATGCCCAAGAAAGGGTAATTTTTATCTTTGGGCCGCCAAAGATGGTAGAGGCAATGCAGGTTTTAGCCCAAGGGATAAACTGCCCGCAAACTAACATTAAGACCGAGAAATTCATTGGTTATTAAAAGGAGGGAATATGAATACGATGAAAGATATTATTCAGTCTGCTGATTGGAAAAAAGAAAAGCATGTCCCGGTAATTGAATTGAAATCCAATGTTGCTAAGGGCGCTTCTATTGATGTTATAGTAAGCGTCGGTAAAGAAATTGCCCACCCCAATACCACCGAGCATCACATTGCCTGGATTAACGTTTACTTCTTACCCAAAGATGAAAAATTTGCTTATCAAATAATAAAAATAGACTTCGCGTCTCATGGTTCATCAGCGCAAGGCCCCAATACAAGCACGATATTTACCTCTCCGGTAGTGAATTTCTCTTTTAAAACCGAGAAGTCCGGCACTATTATCGCGGAAAGTTATTGTAATATACATGGGGTTTGGGAAAGTTCTTTGGACGTGAATGTATAAGGATACTTTTATGGAAAACATAAGATTAAAAGAAAATATCTTTTGGGTGGGGGCTATTGATTGGAATGTGCGTAATTTTCATGGGCATACCTATGCCACAGAACGCGGTACAACCTATAACGCCTATCTGATTATCGATGATAAGGTAACGCTTATTGATGCAGTGCATAAAGATTTCTCCCAGGGATTATTTGATAATATAAGAGGTATTGTGCCCTTGGAGAAAATAGATTATATTGTGGTTAATCATCTGGAGCCTGACCATACAGGATCGCTTCCGGAGCTTTTAAAGCTTGCCCCAAAAGCAAAACTATATGGAAGCTTTAAATGTAAAGAGGGATTAGAAAAATATTATTTTATCAAACCAGATTTCCAGGTAGTGCGCACAGGCGAGGTCTTAAAATTAGGGAAGAGAAGTTTGTCTTTTATCGAAGCGCCCATGCTGCATTGGCCAGACAGCATGTTTAGCTATTGTCCCGAAGAAAAAATCCTTTTTCCCAATGATGCCTTTGGCCAGCATTTGGCAACATCAGGCAGGTTTGACGATACTGTAGACAATTGCGCGCTGATGGATGAGGCAGCCAAGTATTATGGGAATATACTTTGGCCTTTGAGTTCTTTAGTAGTAAGAAAGATAGAGCAGGTATTAAAATCAGGCATCCCTATTGAAATGATTGCCCCCAGCCACGGAGTTATCTGGCGTAAAGACCCAGCCAAGATCATTAATTCCTATCTTTATTGGGGCAAGAATAGCAGTAAAGAAAAAGTAGTCATTGTTTATGAGACCATGTGGGGAAATACCGCGAAATTGGCTTCTGTGATTGCCGGAGCGCTTATGGATTCTGGCATAGAGGTAAAACTTTTTGATTTAAATGCTTCTAGCCGCACCCAGATCATCAAAGAGATGCTCGATGCCAAGGGTTTTGTCATAGGCTCTTCCACGCATGATAACGATATGTTGGCCAACATGGCAGGATTTTTAGAATTATTAAAAGGTTTTGCCCCCAGGGAAAGGCTTGGTTTTTGTTTTGGTTCTTATGGCTGGGCAGGGGGCGCGGTAGAAAGCATAGAAAATAAATTAAAATCTTTTGGGGTTAATCTTCCCGTAGAGAGTTTTTCGGTTAAGTTTACTCCCAGCCAAGAAGAAATAAAATCATGTTATGAAGCTGCAATACAATTCGCAAAGGAGGTGAAAAATGTCTTGCGGAAAATGTAAGGGGAAAAAGAAAGCAAAGAAAAATAAGAAGTAGTATCAGAGAGGATCGTGAATATGAGCAAATACAAGTGCACTGTTTGCGGGTACATCTATGACCCTGCTGTTGGGGATCTGGATAATGGAGTAGCCCCGGGAACTTCTTTTGAGTCCCTGCCCGGTGATTGGGTCTGTCCGGAATGCGGCGTGGGTAAAGACATGTTTGAGAAGATATAAATGCCCATAATTTCTGAATCTGTACGTGATTTCTTAAGTCAGCAGGGGTTTGTTATTTTGTCTACCATTGACAAAAAAGGAAGGCCGCATAGCGCCTGTAAGGGAATTGTTCGAATCGGCAGTAACGATGATATATACCTTTTGGATTTATACAAGCGCGAAAGCTTTTCTAATCTTAAGGCAAACCCCTGCGTCAGCCTAACAATGGTGGATGAGCACAATTTCAAGGGTTTTTGTTTAAAAGGCTATGCCCAGATCGTCCATATAGCGGAAGCCAGCAAAGATCTTTTAGAGATTTGGGAGACTAGGATTACCAGCCGTATCGCCGCAAGGCTTATCAAAAATATTGGCGCGGATAAACCTTTAAAGCATCATCCTGAAGCCAGCCTTCCCGCGCCAGCCTATTTTATTTTAGTCAAAATTGACCAGGTTGTGGATTTAGCCCCTCTTAAGCTTAAGGCTTGAGGCGCGCACAGGAGAGAAAAATGCCTAAGAAAATTACAGTTTACAGCACTTCCACTTGTTCTTTTTGCATCCGCCTTAAAGAATTCTTGAAAGAGAATAACCTTATCTTTGAGAATAAAGATGTCGCCTTGGACCAAGTAGCCGCAGAGGAAATGATGAGCAAGTCTTCTCAAATGGGAGTGCCGGTTGTGGATATTGAAGGAGAAATTATCGTTGGCTTTGACAAAGATAAAATAAAACAAGCCCTGGGAATGAAATAAACAATGTATGATTTGATTATTATTGGCGCCGGGCCCGCCGGGATTACCGCCGCAGTTTATGCCGCAAGAAAGGCAATGAACATGCTTGTCTTAACCTTGGATATCGGAGGGCAGGCTTCCACAAGCGGCGATATTCAGAATTATACCGGCTATCAATTTATAAGCGGCCCCGAATTAGCTCTTAAGTTTGAAGAGCATATGCGAGCTTATAAAATACCTGTTCATGAAAGAGAGTATGTAATTTCAGTAGAAGCCGTAGATAATATGATCCGCGTTTCTACGGTTAAAGGTGTTTATAAGGCGCGGTGTTTGATCATCGCGTCGGGTAAAAAGTCTCGTTCTCTTAACGTGCCCGGTGAAGAACAATTCAAGAACAAAGGCTTAACTTATTGCGCTACATGCGACGGCCCGATCTTTAAAGGCAAGCCTGTTGCTGTTATAGGCGCAGGAAATTCAGCGCTTGATGCCGCCTTGCAGCTAGTTAGGATTGCCAGCAAGGTTTATATCGTAAATTCAGGTGAAAAAATAACCGGCGATGCTATAATGTTAGAGGCTTTGCAGAAAGAAAAGAACGCAGAAGTGCTTAATAATTCAAAGGTCATTGAAATTATGGGGGATAAATTTGTGAATTCTGTAAGAATCAATAATAGCGGAATTGTTCGAGATATCCCGGCAGAAGGGGTATTTGTTGAAATAGGTTTATTGCCCAATTCTGATTTTATCAATTGCGTGGATAAAAACAGCCTTGGCGAAATAAAAGTGGATAGATTTAATAAGACAAGCGTCCCGGGTATTTTTGCCGCAGGGGATGTTACCGATGTTGCGGAAAAACAGATAATCATCGCCGCCGGAGAAGGCGCGAAAGCGGTATTATCCGCTTTCAGGTATTTAACCGGCGCAGGATCTTAAGTTTTATATGTCAGGGAATAATATTTTTCTCACTCACCGCAGGCTTAAACAAACTTTTCTAGCCGCTATATTTGTGGCCATTCTTGCTTTAAGCTGGCCGTATCCCGTCTTAGGCTTATTTATACCGGTGTGCATGCTTTTAGGGATATTTATCGGTTTTAAGAATGGCCGTAAATGGTGCGATTGGTATTGCCCCAGAGGAAGCTTCTGGGACGCTTTTATTTTGAAGATAAGCCCCCAGAAACCCATTCCGCAGGTTTTCAAGAAAATTGTTTTTAGGGTTTTGGTTATGGCATTGCTAATGTCCGCATTGGTTTTTAATATCTATCGTGTTTATCCGGATCTTACTAAGATAGCGCGCGTTTTTGTTTTTATGCTAAGCGCTACCACTTTATTAGGGGTTGTTTTGGCTTTGTTTATCCACCAGCGCAGCTTTTGTTATTTGTGCCCGGTAGGAACAATGATTCATCTTACCAGTTACGCTAGAAATTATTTAAAGATTGACCCTCAGCTTTGCGTGGAATGTAAGCTTTGCGCTAAAGCCTGTCCGGTCGGGATTAAACCTTATCTTTTTAAGTCTGCCGGGCAAATAAAAGACAGGGATTGTTTAAACTGCCTTTGCTGTAAGTCGGTCTGTCCGAAAAAGGCGATAGATAAAGTTTAGTTATTTTAATGTTTTTAAGTTTTGTGCCTTGGCATAAATGAGTGCCAAGTACGCCCTTGCTGGGCGAAGGAGGTAGCTATGGGGTTAGTAGTGCTTATTATTTTAGGCGGCATGGTTGTTGTGGCGCTGGCATGGTTTTTTGGTATATATAATAATTTAATCGCTTTAAGGGTCAGGGTTGAGAATGCGGTTAGCCAAATTGACGTGCAGCTTAAAAGAAGGCATGACCTTATCCCTAATTTAGTTGAGGCGGTTAAAGGCTACATGGCGCATGAAAAAGACACCTTAGAGCGGGTAATAAAAGCGCGCATGCAGGCAATTGATGCTAAGGGCTTGCAGGATAAAGCAGCTTCAGAGAATTTCTTAAGCCAAACCCTTCGTTCGCTCTTTGCGGTATTTGAAAGATACCCGGATCTAAAAGCTAATCAAAATGTTTTACAGCTTCAGGAGGAATTAATTTCCACGGAGAATCGGATTACCTTTGCCCGGCAGTATTACAATGATGAGGCGGGAAGATTTAATACTCTTATTCAAACTGTCCCCGTGAATATAGTAGCTCAATTAGGGGGTTTTATCAAAAAAGATTTCTTTGAGGTTGGCGATCCCCAAGAACGCCAGGCGCCGCAGGTAAAGTTTTAAACCATTTTACCTATATATGGCCTTTTCCTTTATTGATATAGAGAATAAAAAGAGCAAAGAAATAATTTATCTTTTTATTTTGCTTATCGCTATCTATTTTCTCACCGTCTATCTGGGTCTTTCAATTATTCTTAATAGGTTTCTTGCGTTTAATCAGGCAATAATAGCTTTATTGGCAGCATTTGTTTTTGCCGCCGGGCATTGGATATTTTCTACAAGTAACCTTTTGGGGCAGATAACCCAGCGTTTAGGCACTGATACCGCAGATCCCGAAGATAATTATCATAAAGTCCTGCAGAATGTAGTGGATGAAGTATCAGTTGCTATTGGCGGAAGAAAAATCCAGGCTTTGGTCATTCCCGATGCCTCATTAAATGCCTTTGCCTTGGAAGATTTTAACGGTAATGCTGTGATTGGGGTCACCGAAGGGCTTTTGTCACGGCTCTCCCGCAGCCAAATAGAAGCAGTGGTAGCGCATGAGGCAGGACACATTGCTTCTCACGATTCTCTTACTACTACTATTAGTTGCTCTTTGGCGGAAATCTATAACGAAAGCCTGAAAGGGCTAAACAATTTATTAAGAAAATCCCGCCAGCGCGTCTGGCCGGCTTTGTTTCTTTTGTATTTAGTGATGATGGTAATGAATTTCTTAAGCCTTTTGTTGCGCATGTGCGTTTCGCGGCAGAGGGAATACCGGGCTGATGCCTTGTCTGTGCGTTTAACGCGCAATCCTTTAAGTTTAGCTGAAGCACTTATGATTATATCCGGAAGTTGGCATGGCACTGGCATAGAGGGAGAAGCATTGGAATCAATTTTTATTGTTAACCCGCGCCTGCGCCTTATTGACGAGAAAGATGGTTTTATGGCAAGGCTATTTTCTACTCATCCGCCGATCCAAAAAAGAATTTCTATTCTTTTGGATATGGGGCATCTGGACGGGAATACCTTAGAAGAAAGATTAAGGGCGCAAGGCCGTAATTATCGTCCGACAGTAGCACAAGAAATAGCGCTTGAGCATCAAACCAATACACAAAATCCACGCTGGAAGGTTATGGAAGAAGGTGTGTGGGAAGGTCCGTTTTCCTTAGCCCAGATTAAGGAAAAGAAAGATTTTAGTTTTGATTCCTGGGTTATGCGGGAGGATAAAGAAGAGGTGTTCCCTGCTTATTATGATCCTGTCCTGGCAGGCATCTTTCTTAGAGAATCTGAAGGCGAACAAAGCAAGCTATCCTGCCCGCGTTGTAAGATTGCTTTGGGTAAAGTAAATTATGAAGGCTTAGGCGTATTTAAATGCCCCAGCTGCCTTGGGTATTTACTGCCAAGCAGAAAAATAAGCCGTATTCTTATTCGGGAAGTAGAGGATTTTGGGCAAAATATCATAGACAGGGCAGAGGTTTTGATTAAGACAAAAAATAAATTTAAGCTTCCTATGGGAAGAGATCTTTCTTCGGTTTGGGTGTATAAATGTCCCAATTGCCAGCGTCAGATGCACCGGGAGTTTTTCCTTTTCTCATATCCGATAGAAGTGGATAAATGTATTTATTGCGGTAACCTTTGGTTTGAGAAAGACCAACTGCAGATTTTGGAGTATATATACCAGAATAAGCAGAGATTTTTCCCTGCTGCCACAGCGCAAGAGCCTTGGCAGGAAGAAATATCTTGACAAATATTATTTTTTAGACTATACTCTACTAAGCTAATAGAGATTATAGAGAAAATGCGCATAACCTATAAAGGCGATTACGCCTTAAAAACAATTCTTATACTGGTTGCTTCTTACGGGAAAAAACCGGTGACTATCTCGGAACTTGCTTGCCAGGCGGATATCCCGGTAAAATTCCTTGAGCAAATACTTTTGGATTTAAAGCGCGGGGGATTTGTGCAAAGTCAAAGGGGCAAGATCGGAGGGTACAGCCTTGCAAAGCACCCCTCCAAAATAACCTTAGGGGATGTGGTGCGTTTTATTGACGGGCCGGTTGAGCCGATTGCCTGTGTAAGTTCCTCTTATAGTGGGTGCAATGACATCAGGAAATGTGTTTTTCGCCCGGTATGGCAGGCGATAAGCCGCAAGATAGCCCAGGTAGTAGACAATGTTAATTTTGAGCAATTAGCAAAAGATTATTATAAGAAAAAAGGCAATATTAATCTAACCTATCAAATCTAAAAAGATGAAAATAGCCAAGGATATTATAGAGCTTGTTGGTAATACTGCGCTTGTAAGGCTGAACAGGGTAACAGCTGGTACAGGTGCGCAAGTAGCGGCAAAGCTTGAATTTTTTAATCCTTGCTCCTCGGTAAAAGATCGTATCGGTAAGGCAATGATCGAGGACGCTCTCAAGGCTGGCAGGATCAAGAAGGACACGGTGATTGTTGAGCCTACTTCCGGGAATACCGGAATTGCTTTAGCTTTTGTTTGTGCAGTCAAGGCCCTGAAACTTATTTTAGTTATGCCTGAGACGATGAGCATAGAAAGGCGCAAGCTTTTAAGTTTCTTAGGCGCTCAGATCATTTTAACTGCTGGCGATAAGGGTATGTCTGGGGCGGTGAAAAAAGCGGAAGATTTAGTTGCAGCGCACAAAAATTATATTATGCTGGGGCAGTTTAATAATCCGTCTAACCCAAAGGCGCACTTTGATACCACCGCCCAAGAGATCTGGCGCGATACAGAAGGTAAAATAGATATATTGGTTGCTGGAGTAGGTACCGGAGGCACAATTACAGGTTGCGCCAGGGCTTTAAAGGAGAAAAAGAAAAGTATTAAGATTGTGGCGGTAGAACCGGCTTCTTCTGCGGTTTTATCCGGAGAGCCCGCGGGCGCGCATAAGATACAGGGTATTGGAGCGGGTTTTGTCCCAGAGGTTTTGGATTTGAAACTTGTGGATGAGATTATCAAGGTTACCAATGAAGAAGCTTTTCATGCTTCCAGGGATTTGGCGTTAAAAGAGGGGATTTTGTCCGGGATTTCTTCCGGAGCCAGCCTTGTTGCCGGCCTGAATCTGGCAAGGCGCAAAGAAAATAAAGGAAAACTTATTGTAGTTATTTTCCCGGATACCGCAGAGAGGTATTTGAGTACCGAACTTTTACAGGTATAACTAACACCCTGCGCTTAAAGGAGGTTGCAAATGAAGGAAAAAATTGAACAGGCTTTAAAAAATGTGCGTCCCATGCTTCAAGCGGATGGCGGGGATGTGTCATTGGTAGATGTAACCGCAGATGGCATAGTTAAACTAAGGCTTACCGGAGCTTGCGGTTGTTGCCCGATGAGCCAGATTACTCTAAAAATGGGAATTGAAAAAATGCTTAAAGAGCAAGTCCCCGGGATAAAAGAGGTTCAATCGGTTTAACTTTCTAAAAAAGGAAGTATTTAAAAATGAAGACGATAAAAGAAATAAATGAGAAAATAAAAAAAGGCCAGGTGGTAGTTATTACCGCCAAAGAAGCGGTGCAATTGGTGCGTAAAAAAGGCGCGAAAAAAGCTTCTCAAGAAGTGGATGTGGTCACTACCGGCACCTTTGGACCGATGTGTTCTTCCGCAGCCTACTTTAATATCGGCCACTGCAAGCCGCGGATCAAAATAGGAGGGGGAAGTTGCGATTTAAATGAAGTGCCTTGTTATACGGGTTTTGCCGCGGTAGATATTCTATTAGGGGCAACTGCCTTGCCCGAGGATGACCCGCGCAATAAAGTATTCCCCGGGGAATTTAAATACGGCGGAGCGCATGTCATTCATGAGCTTGTTGCAGGAAAAGATGTGAAGCTGGAAGCCTATGCCTATGGCACAGATTGTTATCCGCGCAAGGAAATCAAGACTTTTATTAATTTAAAAGATATTAATGAGGCAGTTCTTTTTAATATCCGTAATTGTTACCAAAATTATAATGTTGCGGTTAATCTTTCAGATAAGACGATTTATACCTATATGGGGATGTTAAAACCAAAGATCGGGAACGCTAATTATTGCTCTGCCGGAGAATTGTCGCCGCTTCTTAAAGACCCCAATTACCGCACTATTGGTATCGGCACAAAAATATTCTTAGGCGGAGGGGTTGGTTATGTAAGCTGGCAGGGGACACAGCATAATCCAATTGCCAAGCGTCTGCCCAACGGAATAACTTGTGTGCCGGCTGGGACCTTGGCGGTGATCGGAGATTTAAAAAAGATGAGGCCTAAGTGGCTTGTGGGGGTTAGCATGCTTGGGTATGGAGTCAGTTTAGCTGTGGGGATAGGCGTTCCCATACCGGTATTGGATGAACAGGTGATGGCTTCTGCCGGAGTGCCCGATGATGAAATCTTCGCTTCCATTGTGGATTATAGCAAGAATTATCCCAATATGATCGCGGAAAGTTTAGGCCAGATAAGTTACGCTGACCTTGAGTCGGGCAAGATCAATATCAGGGGTAAGGATGTACTTACAGGAAATCTTTCCAGCCGGCTTCGCGCTTTGCAAATAGCCGAGGAATTAAAGAGCTGGATCAAAAAAGGAGATTTTGCTTTAAGTGAAAGCGTGGCTCCTCTTCCGGATAAAGATTCCGGGTATACCTGCCGCGCTTTAAAGGAAAAGCCGTTTAAATAAAAGGAGAATATCAATGGTTTCACGAAAAATAGTTTTGCATTTTCCTAAGACCCTTGTGGAACAGCCGATTGTTTATAAGCTTGTTAAAGAATTCAACCTGCAGTTTAATATTCTAAAGGCATCGGTTATGCCCAATCAAGAGGGGCTTATGGTTTTAGAGCTTGTTGGAAGCAAAGAAGATTTTGATAAAGCTATCTCATATTTGAAGGCCTGCGGGGTTAAGACCCAGCCTTTAAGCCAAGATGTAGTGCGCGATGAGAATAAGTGCACTCATTGCGGGGTGTGTGTGTCAGTTTGCCCGGTGGGGGCCTTGGTTAAAGACCCCAAAGACAACAGGGTAAACTTTGATAATAAAAAATGCATTGCTTGTGAGCTTTGCGTGAAGATCTGCCCGCCGCGGGCCATGGAAGTAAGTTTTTAGATATGAGTCTGGCCCTTAAATTACTTAAGCTTAAACAGATCCTTTGCCGCATGAAAAGCGCGCTAGTAGCTTTCTCAGGCGGTACAGATAGCACGTTTTTATTAAAAATCGCGCTTGATACTCTTGGAGCGAATGTATTAGCGGTTACAGCTGTTTCAGCATCTTATCCGAAAGAAGAGCTTATTTTTGCTGAGAAAACCGCCCGGCTATTCAAGGCAAAGCATAAAATAATTAGAACAAGAGAGTTTAAAGATAAGAATTTTTTGTCTAATCCCGTAAACAGGTGTTATTTCTGCAAAAAAGAGCTTTTTTCCCAGCTGAAAGGCATTGCGCGGAAAAATAAAATGAATTTTGTTTTAGACGCAAGCAATTTGTCTGATAAAAAAGATTTCCGTCCCGGCAATAAAGCCAAGCGGGAATTTAGAATACGCTCTCCGCTTCAAGAGGCAGGATTAACCAAAAGCGATGTCAGGATTTTAAGCAAGAAATTAAAGTTGGCTACTTGGGACAAGCCAACCTTAGCTTGTTTAGCTTCGCGGGTTGCCTATGGGATCAAAATAACCCGCAATCTTCTGGACAGGATTAATAAGGCAGAAAATTATTTAAAAAGTTTAGGTATTTCTTGCGTGCGGGTAAGAGATTATGGCAGGCTTTGCCGGATAGAGTGTGATTTAAGAAAAGCGGATTTGATCTTATCGCGCAATAAACAAATAGCCGGGAGATTTAAGTCTTTAGGCTACCAATATATTACCTTAGATATTTTAGGTTTTCGCAGCGGTAGCATGAATGAGGTTTTGAGGAAATGACGCCAGAAGAAAGAATAATTGATTTATTAAGAGGCAAAAGCGAACATGTTTCCGGAGAGGAAATAAGCGTGCGTTTGGGAATAAGCCGCCAGGCCCTCTGGAAACATATACAACAGCTTAAAGACGCCGGATATGATATACAAGCTGTGCCGCATTTGGGTTATACGCTTATATCTTGTCCGGACCGGCTTTTCCCTCAAGAAGTCAAGCACGGCCTGAATACCAAGACCATCGGCAGGAAAATATATTATTATGATTCGCTTTCTTCTACTATGGATGTGGCCATTAAGCTTGGTATGGATAACCATCCGGAGGGCGGGGTTGTTTTGGCGGAAGCGCAAAACAAGGGCCGCGGCCGCTTAGGAAGATCTTGGGCTTCCCCAAAATATAAAGGTATATGCGCCTCTGTTATTTTAAGGCCGAAGATCTTGCCTTCCAAGACTTCAATCTTGACCCTTCTTATTGGAGTAAGTATTTGTCAGGCTGTAGAAGAATTAACCGGGATTAGCGCTCAAATCAAATGGCCCAACGATATCTTTATAAAAAATAAGAAGTTGGCCGGGATATTAACAGAGTTAAGCGCGGAGGCAGACCTGGTGCATTTTTTGGTTGTAGGTTTTGGCATTAATGTTAATGATACTCCGGCTAATGTTGCGGATGCTATTTGCCTTAAAAGCTGCACAAATACTGCTGTTGAGCGCGTGCTTCTTTTACAGGAATGTCTGCGCAAGATCGAGTGCAATTATCTTTTGTTCCAAAAAGGCGATTTTAAGAGTATTATTGACAAATGGCGCGATATTAATATTACCTTAGGCAAGAGGGTCAAGGTCTGTTTAAAAGGAAAACAGATCCAGGGCCAGGCCTTGGACATTGACGATGATGGGGGGCTATTGGTCAGAAGAGACTCCGGCATAACAGAAAAGATCATGGCCGGGGATATTATCCATTGCCGATAATGTAAACTCTAATCTATAATTTGGTTGACAATCCTGCGCGAGAGGTTTTATAATGCTTTTGCGGAGGATTTTTTTATGCGCAAGTTTGTGTTTTTTGTATTATCCTGCTTATTTTTATCTAGCATTGAAGCCTTGGCCTGGGATAAAATAACAGTAGTTAAGAAAACTTATCCCTCTGTAAGCTTTGAAGATAAGGTTAATCCAGGAAATAGCGGTTTATATTTTCCTGTTTCTTTGGAATCTTCATTAAGAAGCCAAGAGGCAGTGGATTTACGCACCCGTTCAGGATTTGGCATTCAACAGGATCTTTGTTTAGATGGGGCCAGTTATCAACAGACAGCGGTTTTGTTAGATGGAGTAAAGATCAATGACCCGCAGACCGCGCATTATAATTTGGATATTCCGCTTACTATATTTGATCTGGAGAAAACCGGAATTTATAAACAGGGAGGCGCTTCTTTATACGGGGCCGGCTCATTAGCGGGTGCAGTTGATTTTAGGCTTAAAAAACCAACTGGCAATAATTTTGAGACGGAAAATGCCTTTGGAGAACACGCCCTATTTATTAACGCTTTATCCGCATCGTTCTTGAATAAAGACGGCCTTGGGGTTAGAAGTTCTTTTGAGCAGAAGATCTCCAAGTCAGATCCTGCCAATACGGATTTTGAATCCCATATCGCATCTTTTTATTTGTCAAAAGAAGAAGGGGATTTTTCTTTTAACCAATTTCTTGGGTTTCAGGAGAAAAATTTTGGGGCAAGCACATTTTATTCTAATCTTTTTCCGGAAGAGGAAGAACATACCCGGACTTTGCTTTTAAAGAGTTCTTTAAATAAAAAGGCTCAACCGGGAGAATGGGCTTTCAATTTCTATTGGCGCAGGCACGATGATAAGTTTATTCTTTCGCGCCATGAAAGCGGCAACACCAATTGGCATACAACTTATTTATATGGCCTGGATTCTTCATGCCGCTATAAGCTTGGGTTTATAGATTCAACTTCAGCGGTTTATTTTTCCCGTGAACAGATCGACTCCACCAATTTAGGCATACACAACCGCAACAGCCAGGCTTTTTCTCAAAAAGCCAATTTAAGCCTTGGGACATTTTTTTTAAGTCTGGCGGCAAGAGCGGATTATTATCAAACAAGCGCTTTTAAGAATTCTTATAATCTTAGTATCTGGTACCCTTTGATTGAGGAGAGGCTTAAAATTAATTATGTTTTTGACCGTTCTGTGCGCATGCCCAGTTTCACTGAACTTTATTATAATGATTCTGCTAACAAGGGGAATTCTTCTTTAAAAGAGGAAAAGGCAGATAACTTTTCTTTTAACCTTGATTATTCGGGGCAGAATTTTTCTTCCCGCTTCGGTATTTTCTTAAGAAAGGTGCACAGCCTCATAGATTGGGTTAGACAAAACTCTTCGCTACCCTGGCAGGCGGATAATTTAGGAAGAGTGGATTTCCGGGGGGCGAATTTTTTATTTTTAAAGGGGCCTTTTGAGTTATCTTATAATTATATATTGCCGGACAAGAAACAAAACGGCTACCTGTCCAAGTATGCCTTGGATGTTTTACGGCATCAGGCGATATTAAAATTCACCCAGAATATTTTTTCCTGCGATTGGGCTTTTGAGTTAAGTTACAATAGAAGGTATTATTCTGAAGGCTATTTCTTAGGCAATTTCACGTTATCTAAGACTTTTCGTTTAGAGCAAAAAGAAGTCGTTCCCTTCTTGAAAGTGGATAATTTCAGCGATACCCAGTATACGCAAATATCCGATGTCAAACAGCCCGGCAGGTGGATTTGGGCCGGGATAAAGCTTAAGTGGTAGTAAAAATATGGTATAATAACTTCTATGCGTAAGAAAATATTTTATTTAATTATTCTGATGATGTTGTGCTGTGGTTTGTTTGCTTTTATTAATGACGCCTATTCGGGAGAGGAAATAACCTATAAAGTGGAAATGGGGATAATGTCTTTAGGCCGTTGTGTATTAAAGCATCTTAGAGCAGAAGAAGTAAACGGCATAAAGGCAAATGTCCTTTTGTTCCAGACGGATTTAGTGAATTTCCATGACACAGAGCGCATTTATCTGGACCAAGAAAGCTCTCTTCCGGTACGGGTGACAAGAAAGATCAGCGGTTTTAGCGATGAACAGATAACCGAAGACTACAATCAAAAAGATTTTACGGTAACTATTTCCAAGAAAACCAAGGATCAGGTTACTACTTCTGTTTTAAAAAGAACCGCTCCTGTGCATAACCCTATAGCGCTGCCGTTTTATTTAAGGAGCATAAAAGAATTAAGCCCTGCTTGGCAGTTCACCGCCTGCTTGCCTTTGATGGATTTTACCTTGAAGCTTACCGGGATTGAAAAGATAAGAGTCCCTGCTGGGACTTTCCAGGCATACCGCTTTGAAAGTGTTCCCCGCAAGATTAAGATTTGGATTACTACTGATAAGCTTCGTATCCCGGTTAAAATTGTAGGTTCCGGGGTATTCGGGTACACTATGCTTATGCTATCCTATAAAGATAGCCGCGAGAAATAAAAAGAAGATTTGCTTTGAAGCGTGATTTGCGTTATAATCGCCGGAAAATATAGAAAGGTATGAAGTGTCCACGAAAATGAAGAATAAATTTGATAGTTTCGCTCAGGAAATAAAACAATTAAAGAAGAAAAGAAACGCGGTTATCCTGGCACACAATTATCAGTTGCCTGAGGTGCAGGATATAGCAGATTTTCATGGAGATTCGCTGGAGCTGGCGCGCAAGGCCAGTAAAACCCAGGCCGATGTGATTGTTTTTTGCGGCGTGTATTTTATGGCAGAAACTGCCTCAATACTATGCCCGAAGAAAACTATCCTTATGCCGGATACACAGGCTGCCTGCCCTATGGCCAATATGATTACCGCCCAAGACATAAGAGGCTTGCGCGCTAAATACCCGGAGGCGGTTGTTGTAGGATATGTGAATACCCCGGCTCAAGTAAAAGCAGAATTGGATATTTGTTGTACTTCTACCAACGCCGCGGCAGTGGTAAATCACTTTAAGGATAAGAAAATAATCTTTGTCCCGGATAAATATTTGGCAGAGCACACATCTAAGGTTTCCGGGAAGAAGCTTATTTCCTGGAATGGTTTTTGCCCCACCCATGTGCGAATCCGTCCGGAGGATATTAAAAGGGAAAAGAAATTTCATCCCTTTGCCAAGGTGATCGCTCATCCTGAATGCCTGCCGGAAGTATTGGCTTTGTCAGATGCGGTTTTATCTACCAGCAAAATGTGCTCTTTTGCCAAGGAAACAGAGGCCAAAGAAATCATCGTGGCCACGGAAGTGGGGATGGTTTACCGGCTTAAAAAAGATAACCCCGATAAAGAATTTTATCCGGCAACCGAAGCAGCAGTTTGCCCGAATATGAAACGCACTACCCAGGAAAAAGTTATTTGGGCGCTTAAAGAAATGAGAGAAGAAGTGCGTGTTCCTGAAGACATCCGCGCGCGTTCATTAAAGGCGATTAATTTAATGCTTCAAATCGTCTGATGAATATTCCGGTTATTTACCATGATAAATGGTTTCTTGTGGTAGATAAGCCAAGCGGGCTTTTGACCGTACCTACTGCCAAGAAAGAATCCCGTACCCTAAGTGGCATCCTGAATCAGGAATTCCCCGATCCTAATTCCCATCTTTATCCATGTCATCGCCTTGACCGTGATACATCAGGGCTTATTATTTACGCCCACGGGAAACTGGCTAGAGAGAAAATGGAAGAATTATTCCGCGCGCGTAAGTTAAAGAAAACTTATATTGCCTTTGCCCAGGGAGATTTCAAGACTGCCCAAGGCGTTATAGATAGGCCGATAGAAGGCTTAAGAAGCATTACTGAATATAAAGTCCTGGAGAAAAGCGGAATTTTTAACCTGGTGCAAGTTTATCCAGCTACCGGCAGGACTAACCAAATCCGTATTCATTTTAAGGCAATCGGATGCCCGATATTAGGGGATACTAAATTTTATTTTCGCCGTGATTTCAAAATAAAAGCCAAACGTTTATGCCTGCACGCTTATAGCATAGAGTTTATTCATCCGTTTAATAATGAAAAAATATCTTTAACTTGCGATTTGCCGGATCCAATGCAAAAGATGCTGGATAAGTTATGTTAAACTACATTATTTTAGGCATTATTCAGGGGTTGACCGAATTCTTGCCGGTGAGTAGTTCCGCGCACCTTGTTATTTTCGGAAAAATCCTGGGGTTAAAAGATTCCGGGCTTCTGCTGTCGGTTGTTTTGCATATGGGAACTTTGCTTTCGCTTCTTGTGTTTTTATTTAAAGATATTTTAGGGGTATTCAAGGATAAGAAATTAATCATTTTTATATTTATCGTTACTTTAGTTACTGGAGTTATTGGGATAGGGCTGAAAGATTTTATAGAGAAACTTTTCTCCTGCGTCTGGGCTTCCAGCTTATCTTTATTAGTTACAGGATTAATCTTATTATCTACTAAGGCAATAAAACATTCTTTTAGCAAGGGGATTAATTTTAAAGATGGGATTATTTTGGGTTTAACCCAGGGTATCGCGGTTATCCCGGGGATCTCGCGTTCCGGCATAACAATTTCCACGCTTTTATTCCGGGGTTTTTCTCCGGTTGACGCCTTTAAAGTTTCATTTCTGGCATCCCTGCCGGCTATTTTCGGGGCAGGGCTTCTGGAATTTAAAGATATAAATGCCAGATTTCAAGATCAGGCGCTGCCGTTATTCATTGGTTTTATTTTCAGTTTTATCTTTGGCTTAAGCGCTCTTTACATTGTGAAGAAGCTTTTACGTGTTTGCCGGTTTTATTATTTCGGGTATTATTGTATAATAATGGGGATGTTTGCGTTACTATTTGTGAGGTAAAAACATGAGCATAGTGGTTTTAGGCACAGTAGCTTTAGATACAGTGGAAACTCCTTTTGGCAAAAGATTAGAGATGTTAGGCGGCTCGGCAACGCACTTTTCCATGTCCGCGCGCCTTTTTACCAAAGTCAACCTTGTCGCGGTTGTGGGAGAGGATTTTCCCCAAAAGCACATCGGTTTCTTAAAACAAAAAGGCCTTATTTTAGATTCTCTGCTTAAGCAAAAAGGCAAGACCTTCCGTTGGGACGGAGAATACAAGGGAGATCTTAATTCTGCTATTACCAAAGACACAAAACTGGGGGTATTAGCTGCTTTTTCGCCGCGCCTAAGCCAGAAGCAAAGGAATATAAAATATTTATTCCTTGCCAATGTTGACCCGGATATACAAAACAGCCTTCTTGAGAGTATGCCAAATTTACGCCTGGTCGGCCTGGATAGCATGAATTACTGGATCCATACTAAAAGAGATTCTCTTCTAAAGGTTTTGAAGAAAGTAGATATCTATGTGGCTAATGACCAGGAGGCAAAAGACCTTTCCGGAGAAAGCAACCTTATTAGAGCAGCTAAATCCTTGCGCCGGATGGGCCCGAAGTTTATTTTAATTAAAAAAGGCGAGCATGGCGTGTTTTTCTACAGTGATAATTTTATTTTCGCGCTTCCGGCTTTTCCAATAGATAAAGTTATAGACCCCACTGGAGCCGGGGATACCTTTGCCGGAGGTTTTATGGGGTATTTAGCAAAGTTCGGCAATATGTCGCCTGTCAACATTAGGAAAGCCTTGGCTTATGCTACGGTAGCGGCATCTTTTAATGTGGAAGATTTTGGGCCTGGCCGGACAAGTAAGTTGTCCATTAAGGATTTAAATAAGAGGCTTGCGGAATTTAAGAAGTTTTGTAGATTGTAATTAAAAAATAAAAATTAAAAATTTAAAATTAAAGATTATAAACCAAGAAACAGAAAACAAAATAATAGAAAAAAGGAATAAGGTTAAAATAAACCATGCTTTAAAGTTAAGGGACATCCTATAGGTTTCAAAATTATGAATTTCTGTATTGTATTTAGTATTTATGCTTTTAGTTTTTTAAAGTTTTTTGTTTTTATTATCTAATTTTGCATTTTTAATTTTTAATTCTAAATTTAAGAGTATCTAAAGGAGGAACCATGTTAGAAGATAAAATACTGAAAGATTACCAGCAGGCAATGAAAGACAGGGATTCTTTGAAGACATCTGTTTTAAGTTTCTTGCGCGCGGAAATGATCAACGCTGCTTTGAACAAAAAGAAAGACAAACTTGATGATAACGATGCTATAGCGGTGATCCGCAAGCAGATCAAGGCGCGTCAGGAATCTATTGAGCAGTTCACAAAAGGTAACCGCGCGGACTTAGCAGGCAAAGAAGAAAAAGAGTTAGTTCTTTTAAAGGCTTATCTCCCGGCAGAGTTATCCGAAGAACAGATCAAGAAGATCATCTCGGAGGTTATTTCTTCGGTTGGCGCCCAAGGAATAAGGGATATGGGTAAGGTAATCAAAGAAGTTGGTGTAATTATCGCCGGCAAGGCAGATCCTAAAGTGGTAAGCGATTTGGTGAAACAGCGTTTAACTTAAAAGCAATTAAAGCCATGAGTTTCAAGCGGTTTATTTTCTTAAGTATCTTTGCTTTTGCGGTAATTCATACGGCAAAAGCTGAAGCTGAATTATCCGCCGCTAGTATCTATAAGAATTCTCTGGATTCTGTGGTTTTGATCGGGACACTGACCAGCAAAAGTACTACCTTTGGAAGTGGTTTCTTGGCAACAAGAGACGGAATATTGATTACGAATCTGCATGTAGTAAATAACGCGAAAAAGGTAGTAGTGAAATTAAAAGGTAAAGAATACGCCAATGTTAAACTTTTGGCTTATGATGAAATAAAAGATATCGCGATCTTAAAGATCAGGGGCAATAATTTTAAGGCCTTGCCATTGGCAGACAGTAGTAGTGTTAAAATCGGGGACAGGGTTTTTGCCTTAGGTAACCCTTTGGGCCTTGAGGATACTTTTTCCGACGGCATGGTAAGTTCGGTGCGCAAAGTCAATGAAGGTTTTAAGGTCTTTCAAATAACAACCCCTGTTTCAAATGGAAGCAGCGGTGGCCCACTTTTTAACACTAAGGGACAGGTTATCGGCATTACTACTGCTTCGCGCTTAGACGGGCAGAACATAAATTTTGCCTTGCCGATCAATTACGCCAGGAAACTTTTTAAGCAAGATGCTAGGGCGCTCACCCAGCCCGAGAGATATTTTTCTTACACCGTTAAATCAAAAGACACGCTTTATAAGATCGCGAAAGATTTTGCTGTATCAGTTGCGCGTATTAAGGAAGAGAATAATTTAGATAGCGATGTAATTATATTGGGACAAGTGTTGAAGATACCGAAAACCCATTACCCATTACTTATGTCTGATTAAAAATAATGGAGGATTTGATGAACAAGTGGATTTTGTGTTTAGGTGTTTTGTTTATAAGCGGATGCGTAACAGCCGATAAATATGCTGAATTAGAAACTACAAGCCAGCAAAAAAATCAGCAAGTAGAGGCGTTAAAGAATGAAAACGCCAGCCTCAAAGACCAGATTGTCCAGTTGAACCAGATTTTATCACAGTCGCGGCAGGAAAAAGTGCGCATGCCGACAGCCGGCGAGATTCAAACTGCGCTGATCAAGGCAGGCTTTTATAAAGGGCCAGTTGACAACCAAATCGGTTCAAAGACTAAAGATGCGCTTCGTAAATTCCAGCAGGCCAATGGCATCGCTCCTGACGGGGTCTGCGGCTCGCGCACTTGGGAAAAGTTGATCAAATATCTGGATAAAAAGCCATAAATCTTTAGAAAATTAGCTTGACAGTAAAAAGCTATACCTATATAATGTCATTCACTTTAATAGGGGGAAGGGGTTCCTCTTTTTTAAAGGTCTACTTCGTGATAAATTTCACAGAGTGGCAATAACAGGAGAAAAGATGGATAGAGCAGAAGTCAACAGTGAAATTGCCAGCTTGGTAAGTAAATGGAAAGACAAGCCGGGCAATTTAATCATGATTTTGCATGAATTACAGAATCACTACGAGTATGTCCCGCGTGAAGCCGCTTTACAGCTTTCTAAGATATTAGATGTTCCTTTAGCTAGAATTTATGAGGTGATAACCTTTTATAATTTCTTTAAGCTTAAGCCTCCGGGTAAGCATAAAATTGCCGTATGCCTGGGAACTGCCTGTTATTTAAAAGGCGCCCCCCAGATCGTTGATGAAATAAAAAGTATTCTTGATATAGTTGAAGGCGGCACTACCAAGGATGGAATGTTCCAGCTTGATATTGTGCGTTGTTTAGGCTGCTGCGGGCTTTCACCGGTTATGACCATAGATGGGAAAGTCTACGGTAAATTAAAGAAAAACGAGATCATGGATATTTTATCCAAATATGGGAAGCAGGTGTAGGAATATGGCGAACAAATTAACCAAAGATGCTTTTGAAGAAATGGCCAAAGGATTAAAGGCTAAGAAAAAGCCATCTAAGTGGATTAAAATCGGCACTAGCACCTGTGGGTTGGCTGCCGGAGCCGAAGAAGTTTATAATGCTATGGTTGAAGAGATCAAGAAAAAAGGCCTGGATGTAGAAGTGAAAAAATGCGGATGCTTGGGGATGTGCTGCGTTGAGCCATTGGTTGAGGTGCACGTAGATGGGCTTCCGGATGTGGTTTATGGGAAAGTGGATAAGGAAGGCGCGGCAAAGATCGTGGAGAAGCATATCTGCGGAGGGCTTTTAGTCAAAGACCATATTTACGAGTTAAATTTAAAAAGGTAACTTTAATGGAAAAGAAAATAGTGTTCTTAAAAGATACAAATTCTGGCGCAGCCGATCGCACGCGCGATTTCTACACTTCTTTCGTGAATCAGGCGCGCGAAGCCGGTATTGAGAATGATGTGCAGATAGTCAGGGTAGCGGACATCGGGGTGTATGGCAAGGGCATAGTGGTAAAGATATTCCCCGGAGAGATTGTTTACGCTAATATTAAGGAAGAGGACATAAAGAAGATCATTGAAAAAACCCTCAAAGACGGCCAGTTGATCCAGGAATTAGACCACCCTGTTAGCTCTAAGCAGTTAAGGATAGTGCTTCGCAACTGCGGTTTGATAGACCCGGAAAGTATTGAAGATTACATTGCTAATGATGGCTATGCCGCCCTTTCTAAGGTTTTGTCATCTATGTCCGCGGAAGCCGTGATCGAAGAAATGAAGAAAAGCGGTTTACGCGGCAGAGGCGGAGCAGGGTATCCTACTTGGATGAAGTGGTTGGCTACAAGAAAGCCTGAAGCGGACCAGAAATATATTATTTGTAACGGGGATGAAGGGGATCCAGGCGCGTATATGGACAGAAGTGTGCTTGAGGGGGATCCTCATTCAGTTATAGAAGGCATGATCATTGCCGGTTTTGCTATCGGCGCGACTAAAGGTTATTTTTATGTTCGCGCAGAGTATCCTTTGGCCATAGAGAGGATCCAAAAAGCCATAAAGCAGGCCTGTGATTGGGGATTCCTGGGGGAAAATATCTTAGGAAGTAAATTTTCTTTTAATGTGGATATCCGTTTAGGCGCCGGAGCGTTTGTCTGCGGAGAGGAAACAGCGTTGATTGCCTCTATAGAAGGAAGGCGCGGGACGCCTTGCCCCAGGCCGCCGTATCCATCGGTTAAAGGTTTGTGGGGCAAGCCCACAGCAATAAATAATGTGGAGACTTTAGCTAACATTGCCTATATTATTCTAAACGGCGGGGATAATTTCGCCAAGATCGGCACAGATAAATCTAAAGGGACAAAGGTTTTCGCGATTACCGGAAAAGTTAAGAATTCGGGCCTTGTGGAAGTTCCTATGGGCACGACTTTGAAGGAAATTGTTTTTGATATCTGTGGAGGTTTAGGCGCCCAGTATCCCATAAAGGCAGTGCAGACAGGCGGGCCTTCGGGCGGGGTTATCCCGCAGGAATACCTCGATACCGCGGTAGATTATGAGAATCTGCAGAAATTAGGCTCGATCATGGGTTCAGGCGGCATGATTGTTATGGATAAAAGCGATTGTATGGTAGATATCGCTAAATTTTATTTAGGTTTTTGCGTGGATGAATCCTGTGGCAAATGCGCGCCTTGCCGTATCGGAGGCTTTCAGATGCTTGATATATTAAACCGTATCTGCGAGGGGCATGGGAAACTTGAAGACATAAGCAAGCTTAAGAAGATTTCACAGGCTATGCAAAAAGCTTCGTTGTGTGGGCTGGGGCAAACTGCTTCTAACCCGATTGTTTCCACGATAAAATATTTTGAAACCGAATACAAGGAACATATTATTAATAAGCGCTGCCTGTCGCATAAATGCAAAACCCTTATTACCTATAGTATTATTCAGGATAAATGTAAGCGTTGCCGCGTCTGTGTGGCTAATTGCCCGGTTAACGCGATTGCCGGAGACAGGGAAAAAGGTTTTTATATTGAATTAGATAAATGCATAAAATGCGAGAAGTGTTTTGAGGTATGCAAATTTCAGGCAATTTCCAAGGATTAATAAATGGTAAAAGCAAAGATAAATGGCATAGAAGTTGAAGTAAAAGAAGGCACAAGCATCCTTGATGCCGCAAAGAAGGTATATATAAAAATACCAACTCTTTGTAAGCATCCGGATTTAATCGCTTCGGCTGCCTGCGGTATTTGCATTGTCAGGATCAAAGGATCAGCCAAGATGCTTCGTGCCTGCTGCACGCCCTTAGAAGATAAAATGGATATTATTACTCATGACCCGGAGATAGTATCGATTAGAAGAACGGTATTAGAATTGATCCTCTCTAAGCATCCCAATGATTGTTTAAAATGCGGCAGGAATAATAATTGTGAATTACAAAAATTAGCTGCTGACTTTGGTATTCGCGAAGAGGAATTCGGCAATTATCTGAAGGATTTGCCAGCAGATGATTCTACTGGAACAATAATGCTTGAACCGCAGAAATGCGTTCTTTGCGGCAGATGCGTGCAGGTCTGTCAAGATGTGCAGGATGTTTGGGCCTTGTCTTTTCTTGATAGAGGGTTTAATACAAGAATTTCTCCCGCGGGGGATATAAAACTTGCTGATTCGCCTTGTGTGCGCTGCGGCCAGTGCTCGGCGCATTGCCCGACTGGGGCTATAGTGGAAAAAGATGAAACTGCCAGAGCCTGGGAGGCGCTGCAAAACCCGCAAAAGTATTGCGTGGTGCAAATTGCCCCGGCGGTAAGAGTTGCCATAGGAGAAGCCTTTGGCCTTCCCATAGGGACAAATTTGACCGGTAAATTATACGCGCTTTTACGCCGCTTAGGCTTTAGGGCAGTTTTTGATACTAATTTCAGTGCCGATGTGACGATCATGGAGGAAAGCGCGGAATTTGTGGAGAGATTTACCAATCGCCCGGAGAATCTGCCGCTTATTACCACTTGCTGCCCTTCATGGGTGGATTTTATGGAGAAATTCCATTCGGATATGGTTGATAATTTCTCTTCGGCAAAATCACCTCAAGAAATGTTAGGGGTTTTAGCCAAGACTTATTATGCCGAACAAAACAAGATTCAGCGCAAAGATATGTTTATGGTTTCTATCATGCCTTGTACTGCCAAGAAATATGAGATCCAGCGCTGCGATGAAATGTTTGCTTCCGGATGCCAGGACGTGGATGTAGTTTTAACTACCCGTGAATTAGCCCGTATGATCAAGCAGGCAGGGATAGATTTTGTGAATCTGCCTGATGAGGCGCCGGATCATATCTTAGGTGATTACACTGGAGCAGGAGTAATTTTCGGGGCAACTGGCGGAGTTATGGAGGCGGCGTTACGCACCGCTTATAATTTAATTACCGGGTCTAATTTAGGGAAAGTGGACCTAGAAGAAACTCGCGGCTTAAAAGGGGTAAAAGAGGCGCAAATAAAAATAAAAGATATTACTGTGCGTATTGCCGTAGCCCATGGCTTAAGCAACGTGGAGTATGTTTTAAATAAAGTAAGAGAAGCCAAGAAAAACAAACAAGAGCTGCCGTATCACTTTATTGAAGTTATGGCTTGTCCCGGTGGGTGCGTGGGCGGCGGCGGGCAGCCTTATGGAGTTACCGATGAGTTAAGAATTAAGAGGGCCGCTGGCTTGTATCAAGATGACCGCGATAGACAGTTTCGTTGTTCTCACGATAATCCTTATGTAAAGAAATTATACGCGCAATTCCTGGAGAAGCCATTAAGCCAGAAGGCGCATCAACTTTTACACACACATTATCGTGCGCGGCCGATTTACATAAAATAATCGTTTCCGATTTGTTCTAACTCTTAAACTTATTATTATTCTTGCCCCCGCCCTAAACTCATTACCCAGCCCCATTGCTGATCCTTACCAATTATGTTCGCTAGTTTATAAAATTCCGTAGTAAAATATTATATTTTAAGGTATAATCTTACTACTTGGTTTACTCTATATAAAAAATCAATATAATATGACTGTTTCTTATTCCGGCTTTGATAAGCGCAAACATAAAAGATTTAGAATACAGCTTGTCGTTACTTATCGTAGAGAGGCGGTCCTTGATGTTGTCATCCGGCATGGCGATAAAAACGAAAAGGGGTTACTTTTAGATATAAGCGAAGGCGGGATATCGTTGCTTAGCCACATGGATATTTCTGTGGGGTCAATACTCTATGTGCAATTTTCATTCGCCCAAGTAAAAGATTTTGGCCTTGATTTAACAGGCGATATAAAATTAAGGGGCCAGGTGCGTTATTGCACTGTGGAAAAAGATAATATGTATAAATTGGGAGTGTGTTTTGTGGATGTAAAGGATAAGGCGCGCAAAGATATTGAATCTTTCTTGTTTTTTGCACAAGGAGGCAAAAATGGATAAGACCGTATCTGACTATATGCAGAAAAACATTGTTAATATAGACGCTCAATCCAGCCTCTTGGAAGCTATAAATGCTATGCGCCGTCACGCGGTAAGTTCGCTTTTAATCCAAGAAGGCGGCAATACCGTAGGAATATTTACTGAAAGAGATTTGTTGACCCGTGTGGATTTTATCGCAACCGGTGGCGTTTCTTCAATTAAGCTAAAAGACATTATGACCACAGGCCTTAAAACCGCCAATCACGATGAATCATATGTTAGCGTCATGGAGTTGATGCAAAAATATGGCGTACGCCATATGCCGGTAGTTAAAGACGGCTCTATCGTGGGGATAGTATCGCTTAGGGATCTTTTAAACCATTATTATGAGAATATTGAGCATCTTTTAGCTGAAACCGTAGCCGCTTTGTCATCGGCGGTGGAAAAAAGAGACCCTTATACTGCCGGGCATCAGCAGAGAGTGGCACAATTAGCTTATCAGTTGGCCAAGGAACTGGGTTTGAATGAAAAAGAGGTAAGCGGTGTAAGTATGGCCGCGGTCATCCACGATATCGGGAAAGTCTATGTTCCCTCGGAAATATTAAACAAGCCCGGGACCTTAAGTGAAGCGGAATTCACGCTTATTAAAATCCATCCGCAGGTCGGTTATGATATTTTAAAACCCATAGAATTCCCCTGGCCGATAGCGGATATTGTTTTGCAGCATCATGAGCGCATCAATGGTTCTGGTTATCCTTCGGGGTTGACAGCTGATAAAATCCTTTTTGAATCCAAGATTATCGCCGTGGCTGATGTTGTAGAGGCCATGGCATCTCACAGGCCTTACAGGCCGGCGTTAGGCATAGAGAAAGCCCTGGAGGAAATAAATAGCAGAAAAGGCATTTTTTATGATATGGCAGTAGCGGAGGCCTGCATAAAGTTATTTACGGAGAAGAAGTTTGCTTTCAACGTAAAAATATATTAACAGGGGTGAGTCGTGGGTTAATCACTACTCATACTCATTTCTCATTCTATTAATAATGACTCCCTCCGGATTATCCGTTCATTTTCCTTAAGAAAATAAAAATAATATGTTTGACGCGTTTAAGATAAAAGATTTTCGTGTTTATTGGCTGGGCATGCTTGTTTCTTTTACCGGCTCATGGGTGCAGACGGTTGCTCAGAGTTGGCTAGTTTTTGACTTAACCGGTTCTGCCTGGCTTTTAGGGGTAGTAGCTTTCTTGGGGACAGCCCCTATTTTGGTTTTTTCTCTTTTTGCCGGAGTATTTGCCGATAGGCTCAATAAGAAAAATATCCTTATTTTAACCCAGACTATTTTTATGGCCTTAGCGTTTACTTTGGCATTCTTAGTGCAAGAGAAATTGGTTACTGTGCAGGCAATAATGATGATTGCTTTCTTAAATGGCATAGTTATGGCTTTTGATTCTCCCACGCGCCAGTCAATCGTGGTGGAATTAGTCGGGAAGAGGCACTTGCTTAATGCTATAGCGCTAAATTCAGCAGCTTTTAATTCTGCGCGGGTCTTAGGCCCGGCGCTGGGAGGTATTTTTATTGCCAGCCTTGGCATGGCAGGATGTTTTTACATAAATGGTTTTAGTTTCTTAGCGGTGCTTGCCGCTTTAATGGTGATTAAATTAAGCCCGTATAAACGCGCTGGCATGAAAGATTTTCTTGGTGATTTGCGCGAAGGTTTGCGCTTTGTGCGCAATAATCCCGGGATTAAAGTTTTGATGCTGATGGTTGGGACAATAAGCGTGTTCGGGCTTTCATATGTGGTACTTTTGCCGGTTTTAGCAAAGGATTTTTTTGGTTTGGGGCCTTCAGGCTTAGGGATGATGATGTCCGCAAGCGGAGCGGGGGCATTGTTATCTGCGGTAAGCTTAGCCAGTGTAGGTGATTTCAGAAATAAGGAAAAGTTTCTTTTTATAAACGCTTTTATTTTTTCTTTGGGTTTGATACTTTTTTCTTTGTGCAAGGTGTATATTCTTTCGCTTGTTCTTTTATCTTTAATCGGCTATAGTGCGGTAAGCGTTACCAGCATTATTAATACTATTTTGCAGAGTTCTGCCCCGGATGAATTTCGCTCCCGGGTAATCAGCATTTTTATGCTTACCTTTTCCGGAGGAATGCCTTTGGGCAGTTTATTCGCGGGGTGGGTGGCGCAAATTATAGGCGCGTCACAGGCCTTCTTAGCAGCCGGATCTTTGTGTTTAATATTTTTTTATTTGCTTTTCGCAAAAGGTAGTATTACAATAATCAATAACCACCAAAGGAGGTGAAAAGATGCAAAAGGTATTATATTTAATGTTAATAGCGTTTTTGGCAATCGGTTTATCAAGCTGTAGTAAAAAGCCGCAGGATTTGGAAGAATTGCAAGAGCCTTTATCCGTAGAGTCCATGGATTCTTTAAAGACTCAGACTTCCGTAGTAGTGGATAATAAATCTATGCCGCAAACTACCCCGCAAGCCAATGTTTCCGTTGGGCAGCAGGCTGCCCCGGCCGGGATACAGGCGACAAGCCTTCCTCCGGTGGGCCCCTATAAACCCAGCAATCAAGAGATTCAGGCAGCTCTTAAGAATGCCGGTTTCTATACTGGAAATATTGATGGTAAGCTTGGGCCTATGAGCAAGAAGGCGATAGAAGCGTTCCAGAAGGCCAACAATCTTAAGGCAGACGGCAAAGTAGGGCCAAAGACTTGGGAGGTTTTGAGCACGTATTTAAATCCTCCGGAACAGCAGGTTCCGCAGAAAAAAGCGCGTTGATACTCCAGTTTATTTTAAACGGCCGATAAAGGCAAAAGGGTTAGCGATAAACCGTTTGTTTTATTGGCCGTTTTTTTGTTGAGTTTTTAAATCGTTCAATGTTATAATAGGAATACTATGCTTAAATTTCCAGAAGGGTTTCTTTGGGGAGCGTCTTGTTCTTCTTATCAGGTAGAGGGCAATAATAATAATTCTGATTGGCGGGAATGGGAAATTAAATCCGGGAAACAAAGATCCGGGGATGCCTGCAAGCATTACCAGCTTTACGAAAAAGATTTTGAAATTGCCCGGTCCCTAAACCACAACGCCCATCGCCTGTCTCTAGAGTGGGCGCGTATTCAGCCGACTGCTGATGAATTTTCCTCTGAAGAAATCAAGCATTACGCTCAAGTTTTAGATGCGTTAAAAAAGCGCGGTATTAAGCCCGTGGTGACCTTGCATCATTTTACCAACCCGCTATGGTTTGCCGCTATTGGAGGATGGCTGTGCCCCAAGAGCGCAGAATATTTTGCCAAATATGTCCATTATGTCGTAGAGCATCTTGGCGAAAAGGTGTGTTATTGGGTTACCATTAATGAGCCGCTTGTCTATTCCTACCATTCTTTTGCTGTGGGGGCTTGGCCTCCCCAGGAAAAATCTTTTTCCAAGGCAAGGCAAGTCGAAAATAATTTTGCGCTTGCTCATCAAATGGCATACCGGGTAATACACGATTTCTACAAGAAAAATAATCTGCCATCTGCCATGGTAAGCATTGCCCATAATATCCAGGCCTTTGTGCCTTGCCCCGGGAAGATGATTAACGCGGTAGCCAGTTTTATAAGGGATAAATATTATAATTACAGTTTTTTGAATAGACTATTCCGCGCTAAAACACTTGATTATATCGGGATTAATTATTACACCCGGCAATTAGTGGAGATGAAGGGTTGGCTTTTTAGGAATTTAGTGCTTGATGTCTGCACCCAAAATCACAGCCGGTTGCCCAAAAATTATATGGGTTGGGATATTTATCCGCAAGGTTTGCTTAGCCTATTATGCGGGATGAAAAAATATAACCTGCCGATTGTGATACTTGAGAATGGCGTTTGCCTAGAAGATGATACTTTGCGCTGGGAATTTATCCGTTCCCATTTAGAGCAGGTGCTTGAAGCTATAAAACAGGGGGCAAAAGTCAAAGGTTATTTCTATTGGTCTCTTTTGGATAATTTTGAATGGGATAAAGGCTTTGCTCCGCGTTTTGGGCTTGTGAAAGTGGATTATAATACTTTTGAAAGGGAAATAAGGCCCAGCGCTTTAAAATACGCTTTGGTTTGTAAGGAGAATTGTTTATCCCGGCGCCCCGATTGAGCGAAGTAAGCTTCGGAGGTTGGGATTTCGCCGCAGAAGAGTAAAAAGATTGGCTGGCTATATGGATCAAATCGATAAAGATAAAATAATAAAAGACATTCCTTTGTTTTCCGCGCTTAGCCCCGAAGATCTAAAGAGTATTCGGGATTCTTGCCAAATCGTGGAATATAAAAAGGGCCAGGTTATTTATGCCCAACAAGCTCCTGTATCCTGCTTTTATTGTATTATTTTAGGCAGGGTGGTTATTTTTACTTATGACGAGCACGGTGATGAAATACAGCTTGAGCATTTACACAGGGGTAAGTATTTCGGGATTATTTCTTTGTTAACCGGTGAGCCGCATTCTGTAACCGCCAGGGCCCTTAATGATTGTTTGATCTTAGAGATTAAGAAGGATGATTTTGACCAGCTTCTTAAGAAGCTGCCCGGTTTGGCGATAGATTTAAGCCGGACCCTGTCGCGGCGGCTTAAGAATAAAGATTTGCATCCCAAGACTGTATTTGAAAGCACGGTCATCTCGATTTTTAGCTCTTATTCGCAGTCCGGGAAAAGCATTTACGCCCTTAATCTGGCTTTGGGCTTAAGCAAACAGGTGCATAAACCGCTTATTATTTTGGATATTTGTTCAGACCAGCGCAGGCATAGTTTAGCTTCGCGGTTGGATTTAAAAGAACAATATCAGATTTTTGATCTTTGTTCAAGCAGCCAGTATCATAATATAAAAGATGCTATTGTGCGGACCAACTTCGGCATTGATATAGCGTTTTTTCATTACCAGCCGCAGCAGGAGCAATGTGTTGGCAAGTTAGTAGATGTTATGAATTTCTTGGTCAATGATTACAATTATGTAGTGCTTGATTTGCCGTCGATTATGGATGATTTTGTTTTCAGGGTATTGAACCAGTCGGATGCGCTGCACCTTTTAACCAGCCCCGACCCGGTAGATTTAAAAAAGACCCGTAATTTGATCGACCATCTAAGGGAAAAATTTGAATTTCCAGAAGATAAAATAAAAGTAGTGATCAATGAATATAAGCTGGCTAAGATTGCGTACCTTGAGCAGGCTGAACTTTTAGAGCACAATATTTTTGCCACTTTGCCGCGCATAGGTTTTAGCGCTTCAGAGCGCTTAATTTTAGATGCTGCTTCATCTGAATATTCTCAAGCTGTGCGCAGGATCTGCCGTCAGGTGGGAGAAACGCAGGTAGGCTTGGCTTTAGGAGTAGGGGTGGCGTATGGTTTCTGCCATGTCGGGGTCCTGAAGGTGATTGAAGAAGAGAATATACCAATAGACGTTATCTCCGGGGCAAGCATGGGGGCGGTAATCGCCGGGTTATGGGCAATGGGAAAGTCAAGCCAAGAGATCCTTCAGGCAACCGAAGATTTTAAGGATCCGCGTTATATCTGGGAGATAATTGATTTAACTCTTCCGTTAGTTGCTTTTGTCAAAGGGAAAAAGCTTTACGCTTTCCTGAAAAAACATTTTGGCAATAAGACTTTTTATGATCTACGCCTTCCTTTAAAGATAGTAGCCAGCGATGTGAAAAGAAAGCAGCCTAAGGTTATTGAAAAAGGCCTTTTGGCAGACGCGATCATGGCCAGCTGCTCTATGCCCGGGATTTTTCGCCCCTTTCTTTTTAAAGGCGAGGTGCTTTTTGACGGAGGCCTTATCCATCCGGTTCCCACAGAGCCATTGTTTAGCGCGGGGGTAAAAAAGATCATCGCGGTTAATGTTACTCCGTCAAAAGAGGATTTGGCATCTTCCGCAGCAATTGATAAGCCGGTTAAGAGAAGCTGGTTTAATCTGGGTCAGTATTACAAAGACAGAATGAAGATGAATATTTTTAACGCTGTGTTTAGCAGTATAGAGTTTATGCAGTCTGAATTAGCCCAGAGGGAAGGCAAGCTTGCGGATATAATCCTTCATCCGGACACAAAAGGTTTGCATTGGATGGAGCTTTCACGCGCGCAGGATTTTGTGAAAAGGGGAGAAGAGGAGGCACGCAGGAATTTGGATAAAATATTACAATTGGTGAATGAATAACAGGTAAGGATGAGTAATCAGTGGTGAGTAGTGAGTATAGGATGAGGGTGGGGGTGAGGATAAATGTCTCATTCCAATTCCCACCCCAACCCCACTGCTCATGCTCATTACCCATTCTAATTAGAAAGGAGCATAGAAATATGAAAAGCAATAATTTATGCGTATTTGGTTTAGTTATGGCGGTAATTTTATTATCCGGATGCGCGAAGGTAAAAGAAGCGGCAAAGGGATTCGCGGGAATATCCACAGAACAGCTGGAGCAATCAAGAGGCAATGCCATAAAAAATACCGTGGCCTATGATTATGATACTACTTTAAAAGAAGTGCAGTCCGCGCTTAACAAGGCAAAGGCCTATATCTATGCCCAAGATCCCAAAAAGCAGATGATTGCGATTTATTTATCTGAAACTGATACTACGCCTGTGGGGATATTCTTAACCAAAAACGGGCAATCTACCGTAATTGAAGTGGTCTCTCCCAGCACCTTTGCTAAAGAATCCATAGCTTCAGCTTTATCAAAGTCATTTGAAGAAAAGGCGCGCAGTGAACGCGCCATAGAGGTCAGCTTATCGGATATCCAGGCCAAAGCAAATGATAAGGGTATTACTATTGCTTTATCTACCAGCGATATAAGCGGTTTAGGGTTTATTGCCTGCGAGGCAACCATCAAATTTGACCCGGCGGCAATTAAGATTACTTCAGTGAATAATTCCGGAAGCATTGTTTCTGCATGGGGTAATCCAGTTTATAATATTACTGATGGACAAGTAAAAGTAGCCTCTTATGGAGTAAATAGCGCGTCTGGTCAGGGAGTGTTATTTAATCTTGCCGCGGAAATAGCCCCGGATGCCAAGCCAGGGACAAGCACGCTAGAGATAGTATCGTTTAAGTTTAACGACGGTAAAACAAAGACAACGCTTAAAAATGGAACAGTGACAATAATCCAATTAAACTCATCCCAACCCTAATTCTAAACTCACTACCAATGACTCACGGCACATCCTTATCGTGATAACAAGGAGCTATGATGCAGAAAAAAAGTAAGACTACCGTGAAAGATTTTATAAATATTTGCCACAAAGTTGCTAAAGAAAAAGGCTGGTGGGATACGCCCAGAAATGATGGAGAATTGGTGGCCTTGATGCATTCGGAGCTTTCTGAAGCGCTGGAGGCTATGCGCCATCTTTCGCAGGAAGGAAATAATGTTGCCGAGGAGCTGGCGGATTGTTGTATCCGCATTTTTGATTATTGCGGGGCGCGCGATATTAATCTAGAGGAAGCGCTTCTTAAAAAAATAGAATACAATAAAAAGCGCCCTTATCGGCACGGAAAAAAGTTTTAATTTATGCAGCAAAAAAGGCAAAGGGATAGTTGGGGTTCGCGCTTAGGGATCATTATGGCGGTGGCAGGCTCTGCCATCGGCTTAGGTAATTTTTTGCGTTTTCCTGCCAAGGCTGCCTCAAACGGCGGCGGCGCGTTTATGATCCCTTATTTTATTGCGCTGTTTTTGCTGGGTATTCCGCTTATGTGGATTGAATGGACCTTGGGGCGTTATGGCGGAGGGTTCGGCCACGGCACTGCTCCGGGCATCTTTCACAGCGTATGGCAGAAAAACCGCTTTATTAAATATTTCGGGATTATCGGAATTTTCGGCCCCTTGGTTATCTTTATATATTATACCTATATAGAGGCATGGACATTGGGCTATAGCTTCTTCGCTTTTGCCGGTAAATACACGGCTATCCACGATCAATCCCTGATGCAGAGTTTCTTGCGAGGTTTTCAAGGTATAGAACTAAACCAGTTTTTTAGCGGCGTATGGACAGCATACCTGTTTTTTCTTATTACTTTTACTATTAATATCGGAGTTATTTACTACGGGATAAAAGGCGGCATTGAGAAGCTTTGTAAGATCGCCATGCCGCTTTTATTTTTCTTTGGGATCATTTTATTGATCAGGGTTTTTAGTTTAGGCGCTCCTGACCCGTCTTACCCGGATTGGAATGTTTTAAATGGTTTAGGTTTTTTATGGAATCCGGATTTATCCGCGCTTAAAAGTGCTAAGGTTTGGCTTGAGGCCGCGGGGCAGGTGTTTTTTACTTTAAGTGTTGGCATCGGAGTAATCTTGACCTATGCCAGCTATCTTAAGAAAGGCGATGATGTAGTTTTG
This sequence comes from Candidatus Omnitrophota bacterium, assembly GCA_025453395.1. Taxonomy (NCBI): domain Bacteria; kingdom Pseudomonadati; phylum Candidatus Omnitrophota; species Candidatus Omnitrophota bacterium. The sequence continues at coordinate 35,641 of JALOQK010000004.1, read as the reverse complement.
TCGGGGCTTACTGCCGCAAGTACTAATGAATTAGCCGAAGTTATTTTAGGCGGAAGCATTATTATTCCAGCAGCTTTTGTTTTCTTTGGGCCGCAACAAATAGAGGCTATTGCTAATTCCGGAGTATTCAATCTGGGGTTTGTTACCATGCCCCTTGTGTTAAATAAATTACCCTTGGCGCAAGTCTTAGGGTTTTTGTGGTTTTTCCTCTTATTTTTGGCCGGCATTACTTCTTCGGTATCTCTGGCTCAGCCGGCAGTCGCTTTCTTAGAGGATGAATTTGATATCTCAAGAAAAAAAGCTGTAGCCATATTCGGCGTTGTTTCATTTGTTCTTTGCCAGCCGGCGATTTTCTTCTTAGGCAACGGCGTGGTGGATGAGCTTGATTTCTGGGGCGGGACTTTCTTTTTGGTCTTGTTCGCCGCCATTGAAACTATTCTTTTTGGATGGGTATTTGGCATTGATAAGGCATGGGAAGAAATACACCATGGGGCAGATATGCGCTTGCCTAAGATATATAAATTTATCATAAAGTTTGTTACCCCGGGTTTTCTTCTTTTTATACTGGGGATGTGGATGTACCAACAGTGGTTTGATGTCATATTCATGAAAAATATCCCGCAGGGCAATAAGATGTTTATTCTATTTACCAGATTCGGGTTAATTCTTATCTTTATTATTTTGGGAATTCTGGTAAAATTAGCTTGGGATAAAAAGAAGCGCTTAGCAAGGCATACAGGATGAAGTTTACGGGTTGGGTTTTCTTATTTTTATCTTGGGGCGTAATTATTTTTCTTTCGCTATTTTGCTTCATTCGGGTATTTTCAAGAAAGGAAATCAAATGAGGAGAATATTAGTAACTTTACTTTTAGCTGTAGGTTTGTGCGCTAATCTTATGGGTTGCGCTCCTCTTGTGGTTGGCGCTGGCATCGGCTTGTTGGGTGGTTACGCGGCAAGTAAGGATACAATTTGTGCTGATACAGACAAAGATTTTAGCGCGCTTTGGGATACTGCTTTGCAGATAGCTCGTATCCGCGGCACGATTAAAGATGATAACTACGATAAAGGCACTATTAAGCTTATAACATTTGATTCCAGTATTGTTTGGATTAAAATATCGCGTATTACTAAGGCTGCCAGTAAGATTTGTGTTTCGGCGAGGAAGTTTAAATTGCCCAATTTTAATCTGGCGCAGGATATCTTTGTCAAGATCATGGAACAGGCTGGCCTGCCTGCCGGCAGGCAAGAGTGGCATTAGGGAATAAAAAATATTGACAAGTTGCTTCAGGTTGCTATAATTAAATTGTAGATAACAAGTTTTAGAGAGGTGTAAGGGTATTGGATCGCATGGACCGTAAAGCTTGGAAGACAATAACTTGAAATAAAGCTTTACGGTTTTTTTGTTGTATGCCAGTAGCAATGGTTGCATGCTGGTGAACAAGGAAAGGAGAACGGCAACACATGGTTAAAGGTAAAGTGAAGTGGTTTAGTAATCAAAAGGGGTATGGTTTTGTCACGCGTGAGGATGGAAAAGACGTTTTTCTGCATTATAGCGCCATACAGGGTGACGGCTACAAGACGCTCAATGAGGGCGATGAGGTTGAATTTGAGGTCACTCAAGGGCCCAAAGGTGAACAGGCCACCAACGTAAAAAAGATATAATTTCTTTCTAAAAACAAAACAAACCCTGCTTGCAGGGGCTGCCCCTCAAGCAGGGTTTTTTAATTTTCATACTTGATATTTAGTTTGTTTGTGGTAAAATCCAGAAGCAAAGAAGGTAATAGCGAAAGACGGTTTTTTAACAATTATCCCGCGATAGCGGGATACGATGGTCATTGGTGAGCGGCGCCGATTCTGCTTCGCTCTTAGACTAGAAAATAATATGGTAGAGCTTCGCAGGAATCCGTATACAGAAAGTTTATAGCCGAGATAGCTCAGTGGTAGAGCGCGGCCCTGAAAAGGCCGGCGTGGGGGGTCCGATTCCCTCTCTCGGCATATAAAATTACCCAGGCATACTGCCTGGGTAATTTTTATCCCGAAGCGCATAGCTGCAGGGACATTCTTTTTAGAAAGGCAAATCAGACAAGCGAAAATAATTCTCGAACGTTTAGGGGGGGGTAATATATTCAAATTAAACCTCTGGAAAATATCCAGAGGTTTTTGTTTTAGGGCGTATGAGATGTGGCCTTGGTTTTTCTTTGACTTATCCTCTGTAATTGCTTATAATGTGAAAGATTAATTGCTGGCGTAGCTCAGTTGGTAGAGCAGGACTTTCGTAAAGTCAAGGTCGGAGGTTCAACTCCTCTCGCCAGCTCTTTTTACATGAAAAACTATGGCAGGTTTTACTAAAATACTAAAGAACCGTAATTTCTTCTTGCTTTGGATCGGCCAAATTATTTCTCAATTTGGGGAGAGGTTAGGCCAGATGGCCTTGATCGGCTTTGTCTATTCGCGCGCTCCCGGCTCATCCATGCAGATTGCCAAGGTACTTTCCTTTACGATCATCCCGGTATTTTTAGTCGGGCCCTTGGCAGGAGTGTATGTTGACCGCTGGGATAGAAGAAAGACGATGTACGTATCAGACCTTATCCGGTCGCTACTTGTGTTGACCATTGCTTTATTTTTTCTAGCCGCAGATAAAATCATACCCGTATATATAATTATTTTTCTTATGTTTTCCTTGAGCCGCTTCTTTGTTCCGGCGAAGTTGGCCATTGTCCCGGATTTGGTGCAAGAGAAGGACTTGTTGATCGCTAATTCCTTAATTAATACTACCGGCATGATCGCCGCTATCTTAGGTTTTGGCTTAAGCGGGATTTTGGTAGAGTGGTTTGGCGCTAAAAGCGGTTTTTATCTTAACAGTTTGAGTTTTTTTGCTTCGGCAGCCCTTATTTTCTTTATTATTCCGCGGCACAGCTCTAAATTTGATATCCGGAGAATCGGCAAAGAAATAGTAGAGGTGATCCAGAAATCAGTGGTGCAGGAAATTAAAGAGGGGTTTGGTTATTTCTTTACCCAAAAGGCGATTTTCTTTACCGCGTGGATCAATTTTTTTCTTTGGGCGGCATTGGGCGCGGTTTATGCGGTGATCATCGTTTTTGTGCAGACAACCTTAGGCACTGCCACTAAAGATTTGGGTATTTTAGCGATGTTCTTAGGTATTGGCCTATTCTTGGGAGCGCTTGTCTATGGCAGGTTTGGCCAGAAAATCTCGCATCAGAAGATAATATTTGCATCGCTAGTCACAAGTGGTATAATGCTGGTGCTTTTCGTGGGGATACTTAAAAGGTATCCCTTTTCTTTGGTGGCTGCCGGCCTTGCTTTGTGTTTAGGCATAGTGGTTGCTCCGATTATTATCGCTTCAAATACCATTATCCATAACGCAAGCGAACGGCAAATGCGCGGAAAAGTCTTCAGCTCTCTTGAGATCGTTATGCATTTGGGGTTTCTGTTGGCCATGTTTTTGAGCAGTTTCTTGGCAGAGCGCATGCCCAAAGAAGTAATTCTTACTTCTGTAGGGGTGATAGTCGGTGTTTTAGGGGCCTCAAGTTTTATTTACCATTGCGCACACCATGATCAAGTTAGAAGAATATAAACATCTTACAGAGAATAAAGCAATAGAGAAACTGCAAGCGCCTCTTAAGGCCTACCTGCCCTTAATCCAGCATTTAGGTAAGGTCTGTGTGCCGATTGTGAATATTGGTGATTCTGTGTCTGTGGGGCAGAAGATAGCCGATGCCCAATCTGCTGTATCAAGCCCTATCCATTCTTCTATTTCCGGTAGAGTTTCTGCTATTTTAGACTGGCCGCATCCTGTTTTAGGAAGATGCAAGGCGATTGTGATAGATAGTGATACAGAAGAAGTAAAAAGTGAAAAGTCAAAAGTAAGAAGTCAGGAAGAAATAGAAAAATTAACCCCGGATCAAATACGCGGCATAGTGCAAGAGGCGGGCATTGTGGGCATGGGAGGGGCGGCATTTCCAACTTATATAAAACTAAATCCCTCCAAGCCGGTAGATACTTTAATTATTAACGCCGCTGAATGCGAGCCGTTCTTGACCGGCGACTACCGTTTGATGGTAGAGAAAACCGAAGAAATATTAAAAGGCGTTTTTGTTATCGCAAGATGTTTGGGGGTAAAAGATATATTTATTGCCATAGAAGATAATAAACCGGAGGCGATAGAAAAGCTTAAAGCTAAAAGCGAAAAACTAAAAGTCAAGGTGTTAAAAACATCTTATCCGCAGGGCGGGGAGAAGCAGTTGGTTAAAAGCGTCTTGGGCCGTCAAGTCCCCTCGGGAAAACTGCCGCTTGATATCGGAGTTGTGGTGCAGAATATAAGTACAAGCTTTGCTGTTTATGAAGCGGTTTATCAGAATAAAAGCTTGTATGAGCGGGTGGTCACTGTGTCAGGAAGCTGTTTAGAGAACCCCAAGAATCTTTTAGTGCGTTTAGGCACACCCATAAAAGAATTAATTGATGCCTGCGGGGTTTTAAAAGAGGAACCGGCAAAGATTATTATCGGCGGGCCGATGATGGGCCTTGCTCAATATACAGATCAGGTTCCGGTAATTAAATCTACCACCGGGGTGGTTTTATTCAGCGCTAAAGAAGCAAAATCTATTCTTCCGCAAGTTTGCATTCGTTGCGGCAGTTGTGTGAGGTGTTGCCCTATGGGATTGGTGCCAAGTTTGCTTAACGCGCTATCCGAAAAAGGATTATGGGAGCAGGCTAAGGAAAATAGCGTTATGGATTGTATTGAATGCGGTTGCTGCAGTTATGTTTGTCCGGCAAACCGCAATATAATACAGGCAATAAAGAGGGCTAAGGCGGAAATTTCCCGCAAGTGAGATTATGAAACAGACAATTCGTTATGGTTTGGTGCTTTTTATCGTATGTTCAGTTGCCTCCGGGCTTTTGGCAGGGGTTAATGCTATGACTAAAGATAAAATAGCCCGGCAATTAAAGCTTGAGGAAGAGGCAAGCCTTAAAGAAGTTATGCCTATGGCTGCGCGTTTTCAAGCTGTTGATAAGGCAGGGTATTATCAGGCCTATGATCAAAAAGACAATCTAATCGGAGTGTGTTTCAAGGCTCAGGGGAAAGGCTACTCAAGCGTTATTGAGGTGATGGTGGGGATGTTTAATGACGGAACAATAAACGCTATTAAAGTATTAAGCCTTAATGAGACTCCCGGATTAGGCTCTAAGGTAGCCGAAGATGATTTTATCAGCCGTTTCAGATCTTGTAAGGATTTAAATCAAGTGCAGGCAATTAGCGGCGCGACCATTTCTTCGCGCGCGGTTATCGAAGCGGTTAAAATTAAATCGCAGCAGATCAAGGAGCTTATGAAAAATGGGCGCTAATCTACAAGTCAATACTGCTCCGCATCTATATAAAAAAGAATCTGTTGCCCAGATCATGTGGTTTGTGATTTTAAGCCTTATTCCAGCTGGCGCAGCTGGGGTGTATATTTTTGGTATGCCGGCTTTTTGGGTTATTCTAACTTGTGTAATAACCGCTGTAGTAACTGAAGCCTTGGTGCAGGTTATGATGAAAAAGAAAGTTACCATCTGCGACGGCAGCGCTTTTATGACCGGGTTGTTATTGGCATATAATTTGCCTTCCAGCGCTCCTATGTGGCTTGTTATCGCGGGTTCAGTTTTTTCTATAGCCATCGGCAAGCAGATTTTTGGCGGTTTGGGGCAGAATATTTTTAACCCTGCTTTAGCCGGCAGGGCTTTTTTAATGGCTTCGTGGCCGCAGCACATGACAAGCTTTCCTAATCCCTTTGGGATAGACGCGGTAACTTCTCCCACGCCATTAACACTTCTTAAGGAGGGAAAAGGAATCGGAGCAGTTTCTTATCTTGACCTATTTTTAGGCAATCACGGCGGTTGTATTGGAGAAGTTTGTATTCTGGCTTTGCTTGCAGGCGCGTTATTTCTTCTTATCAGGGGGTACATCGGAATAGAGATACCCTTTACCTATATTGCCACAGTAGCGTTATTTACTTTTATTTTTTCTCCTCAAGGATTCTTTAAGGGGGACTGGTTGTTTCATATTTTATCCGGCGGGTTAATATTGGGCGCGTTTTTTATGGCCACAGATTATGTGACTTCTCCTCTTTCGCGAACTGGGCAGATTGTCTTTGGTATTGGCTGCGGGATTTTAACCGCTGTTATCCGGCTTTGGGGAGGCTATCCAGAGGGCGCATCGTATGCTATTTTAATGATGAATGCGGCAGTGCCGGTTATTGATAGATACACCAAACCTAGAGTTTACGGGAAATAGGTTAGCGAAAAACGTAAAGCGTAAAGCGCAAAACTAAAGCGTAAGACTGAAAGCGAAAAAAAGCAAATAAAATTAAAAATTTTGAATTTTGAATTATGGTTTTTAGCTTTTAGTTTTACACTTTACGCTCACTTCTATTATGAGAAATCTACTTAAAGAGTTCCTAAAAGGTATCATCAAGGAAAATCCGACCTTTGTTTTAGTCTTAGGTTTGTGCCCGACATTGGCAGTGTCAGTATCTATTTCTAATGCCATAGGAATGGGCATTGCCGCGACATTTGTCTTATTGGGGTCAAATATAATCATTTCTTTGGTCAAGAACTCAATTCCCGACGGGATACGCATTCCCTGCTACATTGTGATCATCGCCACCTTTGTTACTATAGCCGAAATGATGATGAAGGCCTATAGCCCGGAATTAGACCGTTCTTTAGGCATATATGTACCTTTGATAGTGGTTAACTGTATTGTCTTGGGCCGTGCCGAAGCCTATGCCTGTAAAAACAATGCTTTATCTTCTTTTTTTGACGCTTTGGGTATGGGTGCTGGTTTTACCTTAGCGCTTGTTTTGATTTCCGCCCTCAGGGAATTCTTAGGCACAGGCAAACTTTTAGGCTATGAATTGATCAATGGTTTTCATCCGGTGGCATTCTTTAGTTTTCCTCCGGGGGCATTATTGGTAATAGGAGTTCTCTTAGGGTTTTTTAATTGGTGGGCAGCGAGGAAAAAATGCACTTAAGCCAGCTTTTGACCATATTTATTTCCGCGGTATTTATCCAGAATGTTATTCTTTCGCGCTTCTTAGGGCTTTGCTCTTTTATCGCTATTTCCAAACAGACCAAGCCTGCTGTGGCGATGAGCGGCGCGGTTATGTTCGTTACGGTTATGTCTTCTATAATCACATGGGCGGTTTACCGGTTTTTATTAATGCCTTTTCACCTGGAATACCTGCGCACGATTTCTTTTATTCTGGTTATTGCTACTTTTGTGCAGTTAGTGGAAATGGCTATCCGTAAGATAAGCCCGGCAATGTACAGGGCTTTCGGGATATATCTGCCGTTAATTACAGTTAACTGCGCGGTGTTGGGGGTGGCGGTATTAAACAGCGATATGTTCTTTAAGAACGGCCAGCCTGTGCCGGGAAGTTTTATCTATGCGCTTTTCCAGGGCATTTGCGTGGGGTTAGGCTATACCTTGGCAATGTTCTTAATGTCAGGCATCAGGGAAAGACTGGAATATTGTGACGTGCCAAAGGCAATGAAGGAATTTCCTCTGGGGTTTATTATCGCCAGTTTAATGAGCTTAAGTTTTATGGGATTTAATGGGTTTAAATTCTGATAAAAAGTCAAAAGTGAAAATAACCAATCACCAAGTTTACAATAACCAAATAATAATCAAACACCAATATCCAAGAACCAAATTTGTTTGGTCAATTGGTTATTGATTATTGGGGCTTGTTTGGTGTTTGTGATTTGGTGTTTGGTTATTTAATGAGGTATTTATTATGGAAATACTAGTGCCTATTTTGATCTTAGGCGGATTGGGGCTTTTGTTTGGCGTGGGTTTGTCATTAGCTTCTAAGAAATTAAAAGTAGAGGTAGACCCGCGTTTAGAAAAAATACAAAGCCTTTTGCCGGGCAGCAACTGTGGCGCCTGCGGCATGGCAGGGTGTTTTGGATTGGCCGAAGCTTTGATAGAGGGTAAGGCATCGGTTAATGCCTGCCGGGTCAGCTCTCCAAATGCCAAAGAACAGATCGCCAAAGTCTTAGGCCAGAAATTAGAGGAGCAAACTCCCAAGGTAGCCTGTTTGCATTGTAATGGCGGCAATAAAGTTAAGAATAAATTTAAATACCAAGGCCTTCAGGATTGTATCGCCGCAAGCAATGTGTTAGGCGGTTATAAAGAATGCGTCTTTGGGTGTTTAGGTTTAGGCACTTGCGTGAGGGTGTGCCCTTTTGATGCCATAAAAATGTCTAGCGATGGGCTTCCTGTAGTGGATAAAGGCAAATGCCGCGCTTGTAATAAATGTGTTTTAGTTTGTCCTAAGAAACTTTTTAGTTTGATCCCCCAAACGCATAGTATTTATGTTGCCTGCAGCTGTACCGACGCTGGTAAAGATACCCGCGCCGCCTGCCCTGTGGGCTGTATCGCCTGCCGCAAGTGCGAACAGGTCTGTCCGGCGCAGGCAATCAAGGTAATTGATAATTTAGCGCGTATTGACTATAATAAATGTATCTCTTGCGGCAAGTGCCTTTTGGCGTGCCCGATGAAGACAATAAGGAAGAGGTAACAGATGAAGAACATCGCGGTATTTGCTTCCGGACGCGGAAGTAATTTTCAGGCGATTATTGATGCGGTTAAGAATAAAAGAATAAAGGCGAATTTGTCTTTATTGGTAAGTGATAACCCCCAAGCAGCTGCTTTAGAAAAAGCAAGAAAATCTTCAATTAAAATATTTTTGGCAAGAAGAGAAGATTTCTTAAGCAGGGAATCTTTTGAAAAAGAAATTATCCGCGCAGTTAAAAGAAATAAAATAGATTTAATCGTTTTAGCCGGTTTTATGCGAGTTTTAAGCCCAGGTTTTGTTAAACAATTTAAGAACCGGATAATTAATATCCACCCGGCGCTTTTGCCTTCTTTTAAAGGCGCGCACGGGATTAAGGATGCCTTTGATTACGGGGTTAAGAAAACTGGGGTTACGGTGCATTTTGTTGACGAGAAAACCGACCACGGCCCGATCATCTTGCAGCAAGAAGTAGGGATTTCTCACCGAGATACACTAAAAAGTCTTGAAGAGAAGATCCATAAGGTTGAACATAAGCTTTATCCTGAGGCAGTAAGATTATACTTGTCCGGCAGGATTAAGGTTTGTGGCAGGAAAACAAGAATTACCTAGCGTTGATCCTATCTGCTATTTCAGAATCCCGCAAAAGTGTTTTTTCGCTGGTGATCAAATTCTCCAGCTCTATCCCGCTTATATTTTGATGTCCGTATATCTCTAAGACAAAAAGCGCGGTATCCATGATTTCTTTATCTATATCTGGGTTATCTGAAAGTGTTTTCTCCTTTTCAAATTTCAGCCGAACACGCTGGTTTATCTGAAGGCGGATGAATTCCTTCATAGTAATGTCCTCGCAATTTAAATGCGTTCCGGATAAGTCATTATTTATTTCCTGCCCAAAGATTATATCGTCGCAGGACCTATGGCGGAATTCTTCGCCGGAGATAATATTGTAGAATGCTTTTTTTAAATCCGGGATGTAGGTGGTAGTTTTTATTTCAAAGCCATTTTTCACATCCGCTATGACCATACAAAGAAACAAGGGCGGTGATTCTTCAGAACGGTCAATGTTAAAAAGGACATCATACGTTCCCATGCGCACGTTTCCGATCTTGTCTTTGGCATCTTCACTGAAATCCGCGCTATTAGCAATTTCCTTGGGCTTGACCTTTTGTATTTTATAGGCTAGTTGCAATAAATCCTGGTCAAACTGGGCGGATATTTGGTCGGCCTTGAATATTTCTTTGTGCACAGATGGCGTTTTAGCTTCTACGACAATATTCTCAAGCGGCAAGTATATCCAGAGGGTTTTTCCTTTTAGTATAGCCTTTAAATTGATTTGGTATTTATTCTTTGCGATATCACAAATGGCTTGGGGGATTTGGCTGGTTTTATAAAAGGAAGTTTTTGGGATATCGCCGCAGGAAGATAAAATAAAGGCCAGGCTAAGAAGAGCGGCTCTTGCCAAATTCTTTGAATATTGCTTCAATTTCGTCATAATTAAGTTCTTCTTTGGCAACTAATTCTTGGGAGAGCCGTTCAAGAAGCGGCTCTTCTTTGCGCAGGAGTTCTTCGGTTTCTTTAAGGCAGGTAGAAAGGATTTCTTGCACATCATTATCTAATTGGTATTTCATTTGTTCTGAAATATAAGAGGTGAATTGAGAGTCAATAACATGAAAATTCCCAATTAACCCTGATTTTCCCATGCCCCAACGCCAAACCATATTATGCGCGATGTAATACGCCTGTTGAAAATCCATATCCACCCCGGCGGTAGTACCACCCATTTTTATTTTTTCTGCGGCATACGCGCCAAGCGCGGTTTTTATCCTGCCCAAAAGCTTATTTCTGTCGTGAATAAAAGTTTCTTCTTTTTCCGGGGTCCAGGTTACCCCTCCTGTATGGCCGCGCGGGGTAATTGTAACTTTAAAAACATCCTGTGTTGGTACAAGTAAGTATGTGACAATGGCGTGTCCAGCCTCATGATAGGCGGTCTGCAGCCTTTCTTTATCCGGCATTTTAATTCTTCTTTTAACTCCTAAGGCGATGCGCTCTCTGGCCTCGTCAATTTCTTTCATGGTAATATAGGATTTTTTATTACGTACCGCGATAAGCGCGGATTCACGCACAATGTTGTATATGTCCGCCGGGCTTTGGCCTACGGTGATGCGCGCCAGGCGGTCAACCTTGACATCGTTTACGTCGTATTTGACTTGCTTTAGGTAATAATTAAAAAGCTTTTCGCGGTCCTCAAGATTGGGTTTATCTACATGGATTTTTCTGTCAAATCTCCCCGGGCGAAGAAGCGCCGGATCAAGAAAATTCTCTGGAGCGTTTGTGGCGCCTATAATAACAATGTTGGTATCTTTTTCTTTCAGGCCATCCATTTCCACAAGAAGCTGATTGACAGTAGTGTTGGCTTCAGTCTGTCCGCCAAAGCCCTTGTCAACAGAGCGCTGGGCGCCTACAGCGTCAATCTCATCAATAAAAATAATGCAGCCGCCTTCAAATTCCGCTAACTGCCGGGCTTGTTTAAAAAGACTCCTGATGCGTCCTGCTCCTACACCTACAAACATCTCCACAAATTCCGAACCTGACATAGAGATAAAGGGAAGTTTAGCTTCTGTGGCAATAGCTTTGGCAAGATAAGTTTTCCCGCAACCGGGCGGGCCCATCATTAGTATTCCGCGAAGTATCTTTCCACCGATGCGCTGTAATTGCACGCGGTCAGTGATCAATTTTACTACTTCTAAAGCTTCTTGCTTGGCTTCGTCCATACCAATAACATCATCCCAAGTTATTCCTATGGTGTTTCCCGCAATTGATTTTTTACGTGTTTGAGAGAAGTTGCTCGCGCCTTTCTTAAAGAACATCCAGTAATACATATAGGTAAAAGTTACTGCCTGGACTAATCCCATGATCAGCCACATATACATCTGTAGCGGCAACACTGCTAATTGCGATTGTTTTAGATAAGATTCGGATTCATTCCAAGCGCCCAGGCCATGGCCAACGATTAAGACAAGTGATATCCCCAGCACGACTATCGCCGCCCAAACAAGCACTTTTACCCAATGTATGCTTATAAAAATTTTAAATTTCTTCATACTCATGCAAGCAAGATATCATAAGGCTTTCTGGTAGTCAATAGAAATCAGTTTTCAGCTTTCAGCTATCAGCCATCAGTCTTCAGCTAAAAACTAAATACTAAACGAAACTAACCTTTAGTCTTATTTTTTGTTTTAGTTTTGGTTTTAGTTTTGCTGAAAGCTGACGGCTGATGACTGACGGCTGGTAGCTGATTTTCCTTGACCGGCGCCACAGGCTGTGTATAATGATTTTCTACATTAGGAGGTAATACGATGGCAAAAATTAAAGAAGTCAAAGCAAGAGAGATCCTTGATTCCCGCGGCAATCCCACAGTAGAAGTAGATATAATCCTTGATAACGGCGTGTTGGGCCGCGCGGCAGTTCCGTCAGGCGCTTCCACAGGCGATAATGAAGCTTTGGAATTGCGCGATGGCGACAAGGCGCGTTATATGGGCAAGGGGACACTGAAGGCCGTGGATAATGTAAATAACATAATTACCTCTAAAATAAAGGGTTTGGAGCCTAATTTTAAAGCAATAGATAAACTTACCATTGCCTTAGACGGCACTTTTAATAAAGGAAAGCTTGGTGCCAACGCTATTTTAGGTGTTTCTATGGCAGTCGCCCGCGCTGCCGCGGCAGAAGCCAAGAAACCATTATATAAATTTATTGGAGGCGATAAAGCTAACATTCTTCCGGTGCCTTTGATGAACATTCTAAATGGCGGGCTGCACGCGGACAATAACCTTGATATCCAGGAATTTATGATCATGCCTATTGGAGCGCCGGTTTTTAAAAAAGCCTTACAGCAGGCAACCGAGGTTTTTCATAGCCTAAAAGCTATCCTTAAATCCAAAAAATTGTCCACTTCCGTCGGTGATGAAGGCGGTTTTGCTCCCAACCTGAAATCCAATGAAGAGGCCCTGGAATTAATTATCGCTGCAATTGAAAAAGCAGGGTACAAGCCGGGGAGAGATATTTGCTTGGCCCTTGATTGCGCGGCCAGTTCTTTTTGTGAAGCCGATCAATATAACTTTGAAGCCGGTAAGAAAACAGCGGCAGATTTAATTGCCATTTATGATAAGTGGCTTGGTAAATATCCCATACTTTCTATCGAGGATGGATTGGGGGAACATGATACTAATGGCTGGATAGAGATGACTAAGCAGTTGGGTAAAAAAATTCAGCTTGTGGGAGATGACAATTTTGTCACTAACCCACAGATTTTCAAAAAAGGTATTGCACAAAACATAGGTAATGCTATATTAGTTAAGGTAAATCAAATCGGTTCTCTTTCTGAAACTCTGGAAGTTGTAGATATTGCCAAGGCCAATAAGTATGGCGCGATCATCTCGCATCGTTCAGGCGAGACAGAAGATGTAACTATCGCGCATCTTGCGGTAGCAACCGGCGTGGGGCAGATCAAGACCGGTTCTTTATCACGCACAGACCGTATTTGTAAATACAACGAACTTTTAAGGATTGAAGAGGAATTGGGCGCGTCTGCGGTATACGCCGGCACTTTACGCCGTTAAAAAATGTTCAAGAACGCCTTTTGGCTGTTTGGTTTGGCGGTTTTGCTTTTTGTGATTTTCTTGCCCGGTTATAGCCGGATGCAGGATTTGCGCCAGAGAAATAGAGATTTGCATTCTAAGATTCGCCGTTTGCAGATAGAGAATACTATTCTGGAAAAAGACGCGCGCAAGGCACAAGATGACCCTTTTTACAAAGAAAAGGTAGCCCGGGAAAGAATGGGGATTGTGCGCAAGGGTGAAGTCCCGGTAAAGGTCGTGCCGCAAGAGCAGTAAAAATATTTCGCGGGGTGGAGCAGCCTGGTAGCTCGCAAGGCTCAATGGACACAAAGCTCAAATCTGATATTGCGGAATCCGCCGTAACAACTGAACTTCTAAAAAGAGGGTTTAGGCTGTTACGGCCAGTAGGAGATCGATTCGCATATGATTTAGGAATCGAAATCCTGGGGCGGCTTATACGTGTTCAAGTCAAAGCAGCTTGGTTTGATGCGAAATCAAAATGTTATGTTGTTGATTCGCGTAGAACTAAGACAAATCGACGCAGAATGCTAAGACACCGTTACAATGCCGATGATTTTGATTTCGCAATTCTATACCTCGCTGATTTACATGTGTTTTACGTAATGCCTGTGTCTGTTTTCTCACGCTATGGCAGTACCATTACCCTAGTAGAAACAGATAAGAGGCAGCGTAAACCGCAATCAGCTAAGTATAAAGAAAGATGGGATTTGTTGTCCGATGGGCTCCTTAGCCAGTAACGGCTAAAGGATAGTCTGTCAAATTCGGTGAAGCCTTTTAAATGGTAATACCGAGCCAAGTCCCCCGCCGTTTTGCTTCGCAAAACGAAGCAGCGGGGGGAAGGTGTAGAGACTATACGGCAGACCCCCATTTGGGGGAAGATATAGTCCAGACTACGAACCCCGACGTAAAAACGTCGGGGGCAGTGAAAACTGTAGTAGTATGCATAACCTTGAGGTCAGAGGTTCAAATCCTCTCCCCGCAATAGTTCGACGCGCAAAAACCCCCTTTCGTTTTGAGATGGGGGTTTTTGCTTGCTCACTACAGGTAAACGGCTAACCACTTCAAAGCTTTTTCTGGGGCGTTTTTCACAAAACGCCCCCTTGTGTTTTATGATATTTTTGATATAATAAAGACTCTCTTTCTTGCCTAAAGGAGGTCGTATGATAGAGCGTTATAGTCTGCCGGAAATCTCTTGTGTATGGTCTGATGAATTTAAATTTAAGACCATGCTAGGTATAGAAATTCTTACCTTGGAAGCTTTGTCAAAACAAGGCAAAGTCCCATCCCAGGCTGTATCCAGAATTAGAAAAAAAGCCAAATTTACCCTCAAAGAAATCCGTAAGATAGAAGAGAAAACCCAACATGATATCGTTGCTTTTGTTGCCTGTGTATCTAAATATATCGGGAACGATGCTAAATATTTTCACTTTGGCCTGACCTCTTCGGATCTCTTAGATACTGTTTTGGGCGTGCAATTAAAGGCTGCTTCGGGAATTATTCTTAAAGACTTAGAAAAACTTTCAGGAATTCTCGCGCAAAAAGCCTTGAAATATAAGGACATGGTTTGTATCGGCCGCACGCATGGAGTGCACGCGGAACCAGTGACCTTGGGCCTGAAATTTGCCCTTTGGTATGATGAAAACAGGCGTAATATTGAAAGATTAAAAAATGCCAAAGAGGAAATTTCCGTTGGTAAAATATCAGGCGCTGTGGGCACTTATGCTAATGTCGGGCCGGAAATTGAAGCGTATATCTGCAAGAAACTAGGTTTAAGGCCAGCGAATATCTCTACCCAGATTATCCAGCGCGATATCTACGCCCAGTATTTAGCGGCCCTGGCGGTTATTGGCGCCAGCCTTGAAAAGTTTGCTTTGGAAATAAGGCATTTGCAAAGGACCGAGGTCAGGGAATTGGAAGAGCCGTTTGGTAAGGGGCAAAAAGGTTCATCGGCTATGCCGCACAAAAGAAATCCGGTTATTTGCGAGAGGATTTGCGGATTAGCTAGGGTTTTGCGCGCGAATGCAATGGTAGGCATGGAAAACGTTGCCCTCTGGCATGAGCGTGATATCAGCCACTCTTCGGCGGAACGCGTGATTATGCCGGATTCTACCATTGCCCTGGATTATATGCTGAATAAATTCATCTATGTTATGGATGGGCTTTTGGTTTATCCGGAAAATATGCTTTTGAACCTTGCCAAGACCAAGGGATTATTGTTTTCCCAGCGGGTGCTTTTGAAGCTTATGGATAAAGGTTTACCCCGGATGCAGGCTTATGATGTTGTGCAGCGCTGTGCCATGCGCGCATGGAAAGAGGCAATAGATTTTAAGAATGCGCTTCTTGAAGATAGACAAGGCAGGAAATACCTCGACAAGAAACAGCTGGACATAATTTTTGAAGTGGATTATTACCTGCGCAATGTGAATAAGATTTTCCGCAAAGTAGGCCTCTCATAAATATATTATTCTGGAGTAATGATGTCTTGGAAAATTATCGTTAAAGACGCTGTTGGCATTTTTGATGCTGTGGGAAACAGCGTCAAAAAAGATATACTTGACCTGGGGATTGAACAAATCCAATCCGTAAGTTTCGCGCAAGGTTACCATATCCATGGTAACTTGAAGCAGGAAGAAGTAAGAAGAATTTGCGAAGAGCTTTTGGTGGACATGGTAGCCCAAGAGTATTCGATCAACCAAAAGTTTACCTTGCAGGGTAAAGTCAAAGAATTAGAAATTGCCTATAATCCGGGCGTGATGGACCCTTGTGAAGAATCCATCCTTAAAGGCATACGCGATTTAGGCATTGATTCCGTGACAAGCGTTACTACTTCTAAAATATATCTTTTAGAGGGCGATATTTCCGACGAGAAGATTAAATTTATTGCCGATAAGCTTCTTTACAATAAGCTTATTCAGCACATTGTCGGCCCGAATACCCGGGATACAAGAAAAGAAACTATTTCCTATCAATTTAAGCTTCATAATATAGATTTGTTATTCCTGGCCGATGATAAACTTCTTCAGATAAGCAAAGATGGGCAGTTATTTCTTAATTTGGAAGAGATGCTCCAGATCAGGAAATATTTTGCAAAAAACAAACGCAATCCTACTGACTGTGAGCTTGAGACTATTGCCCAGACCTGGTCAGAGCATTGCGCGCATAAGACATTCCGGGGAAGAATAGAGTATATAGAAAAAATCCCAAATTCCAAAATAAAAAAATACAAAATAAACAATCTTCTAAAATCCACCATTGCTAAAGTTACCAAGGAGCTAAAAAAACCGTGGTGTGTGTCGGTGTTCCATGATAATGCCGGGGTAATTAAATTTGACGATAAATACAATGTTTGTTTTAAGGTAGAAACGCATAATCACCCTTCGGCATTAGAGCCTTTTGGCGGAGCAAACACCGGTATAGGAGGGGTTATCCGTGACCCCCTAGGCACGGGCCTGGGGGCAAAACCTATTTTAAATACAGATGTTTTTTGTTTCGCGCCTCCTGACTATCCGGCAAGCAGGCTCCCCAAAGGCACGCTTCATCCTAAAAGAGTAATGAAGGGTGTTGTCTCCGGTGTGCGCGATTATGGTAATAAAATGGGGATCCCTACGGTAAACGGCGCGATACATTTTCATGATAAATTCGTGGGCAACCCCCTTGTTTATTGCGGCACAGCCGGGATCATGCCCAAGGAAAAAAGTTTCAAGAAAGTCCACAAGGCAGATTTGATCGTGGTTGTGGGTGGAAAAACCGGCAGGGACGGCATTCACGGAGCGACTTTCTCTTCGGGAGAACTCACCCATGAATCTGAAACTATTTCAAGCTCTGCGGTACAGATAGGAAATCCCATTCAGGAAAAAAAGATGGTGGATACGATTTTGAAGGCGCGCGATCTGAATTTATATAATGCTATCACTGATTGCGGAGCAGGGGGGTTGTCAAGCGCAGTGGGCGAGATGGGAGAGGAATTAGGGGCTAGGGTTTATCTGGAGAAAGTCCCGCTTAAATATACCGGATTATCTTATACTGAAATCTGGATTTCCGAGTCGCAGGAGAGGATGGTTTTAGCGGTTTCTCCCAAGAACGCCAGTAAATTAATGCAGGTATTTTCTGATGAATGCGTTGAGGCTGTGGTAATCGGAGAGTTTCCCGGCACAGGAAGATTAGAGCTTTTTTATAAGGATAATAAAGTTTGCGATCTGGATATGCAATTCCTGCATCATGGTTTGCCGCAGACCGAGAAAAAGGCAGTCTATATACAGGCTAAACACAAAGAGCCGAAATTCGCCTGCCCCAAAGATTTAGGAAACAGCTTGTTGAAGCTTCTTTCCAGTTACGATATTTGTTCCAAAGAATGGGTGATCCGGCAGTATGACCATGAGGTGCAGGGAGGTTCTATTTTAAAACCAATGTCCGGCGTATTAAACGACGGGCCATCAGACGCAAGCGTGGTGCGTCCGTTACTTGATTCCCAAAAGGGCTTAATTGTTTCCTGCGGAATAAATTTCCGTTTTGGGCTTATTGACCCGTATTGGATGGCGGCTTCTTGTATTGATGAGGCGTTGCGCCAGGTAATTTCTTCCGGAGGAAGCCTCAAACAGACCGCGATATTAGATAATTTTTGTTGGGGGAATCCGGATAAGCCGGACAGGCTGGGCGGATTGGTAAGGTCTGCATTCGGCTGTTATGATATTGCCAAAGGTTTTGGAGTTCCTTTTATTTCCGGTAAAGACAGTCTTTATAATGAGTACAGCCAGCATGGTAAATCCATGGCCATACCCGGGACACTTCTAATTTCGGCGATAAGCGTGATGGAGGATGTTTCAAAAACAGTTTCCATGTATGCCAAGAATATCGGGGATCTTATTTATATTGTCGGCGATACTTATGATGAATTAGGCGGTTCGCATTACTACGGGCATAATGGGGCACTGGGAAATAATGTGCCGCGCGTAAATATAAAGAAAGCCCTGAAAATCTTCAATGCCTTAAGCAAAGTTTCATCTTCGGGGATAATAGAGGCAATGCATGATTGTTCGGAAGGCGGTTTGGCAGTGGCTTCTGCGGAGATGGCCTTTGCCGGGGGATTAGGCATGGAGTTGTTTTTAGGCGAGGTCCCTTATCAGGGAAAAGAAAAACGCGATGATTTTATTCTTTTCTCCGAATCAAATTCGCGTTTTATCGTTGAGGTAAAAAGAGAAAATCAACAGGCCTTTGAAAAAGCGATGCATGGTGTTTCTTGCGGGCTTATCGGATGCGTCGCCGCGAGAGATTTCAAGGCCTATTCTATAGATAAAAAAGTCTGCTTACGAGAAAATATCCAAGCCTTAAAAGAGGCCTGGCAAAAACCCTTGAGGTGGTAAAAAAATGGCAAGAATAAAAAACATTAAAGACGATTTTACTAAAGAAGATACGTGGCGCCTTTTCAGGATTATGGCAGAGTTTGTAGATGGGTTTGAGGTATTATCTAAAGTAGAAAACGCGGTTTCTGTTTTTGGGGGAAGCCGTATCCAGCGCGGGAGTAAATACTATGATTTAGCCGAGGAGACATCTTTCCAGCTTGCCAAGGCAGGTTATGCGGTAATTACTGGAAGCGGCCCCGGGATTATGGAGGCAGGCAATAAAGGCGCTCGCCGCGCTAAGGGCCACTCCATCGGATTAAATATCCAGATACCCATGGAGCAGAAGCCCAATCGCTATGTGGATACGCTTTTAAATTTCCATTATTTCTTTGTGAGAAAAGTTATGTTTGTCAAATACGCTAAGGCCTTTGTAATCATGCCCGGAGGTTTTGGCACGCTGGACGAATTATTTGAGTCGCTTAATTTAATCCAAACATCCCGTATAGGGCACTTTCCGGTTATTTTAATGGGTAAAGAGTATTGGAAAGGTATGATAGAATGGCTTCACGCAACCGTTGAGAAACACGGAGCCATTGCCAAGGGGGATATGAATATCTTAAAGATTGAAGACGACCCCAAGAAAGTAGTTGGCATAATCAAGAGTTTTTATCATAACCACAAAGTTGATTAGGATGAAAAAAGTTTTGACCTGTGTTTTACGCACCGCCGGCACTAACTGCGACAAGGAAACTGCTTTTGCTTTTAAAAAGGCAGGCGCCTCTGTGGAATTAGTGCATATAAATCAGTTTGCCTGCGGGAAAGTAAAATTAGGCAAGTATAAAATATTGGCTTTGCCCGGAGGTTTTAGTTACGGCGATGATGTGGCCGCCGGGAAAATCTTAGCTAACGAATTGAAATATAAATTAAGAGACAGCCTGCGGGAATTTGTGCGGCAAAATAAACTTGTTATCGGCATCTGTAATGGATTTCAGGTCTTGGTGAAAGCCGGGCTTTTACCGGGGAACAAAGAATTTAAGCAGGAGGTAAGTCTTATTCTAAACGACTCAGGAAAATTTGAAGATCGCTGGGTGTATTTAAAAAGTAAAAAGGAAAAAGTAAAAAGTCAAAAGTGCGTGTGGACAAAAGACCTCCCAGAAGTGATTTATTTGCCTGTAGCGCACGCAGAGGGGAAGTTTGTGGTAAAAAGTCCTTCGCTGCTGAAGCGTTTAAAAGAAAATGGGCAAATTGTTCTTCGGTATTCCGATTCTTATGGTAATTTAACCGGTTATCCGGATAACCCGAATGGTTCACAGGATCATATCGCAGGTATTTGCGATGAATCCGGGTGCGTGTTTGGTTTGATGCCGCATCCGGAAAGGCATATAGATTTTCTCCAGCATCCTAACCACAAAAAATCCGGCAATAAAAGCAAATTCGCAGAAGGCATGCAGATATTTGTTAACGCTGTAGGTCATGCAAGAAAGGTATAATCACTATGAGCGGAATATTCGGTATTGTCTCCAAGAATAGCTGCCAGGATGATCTTTTTTACGCTACGGATTATCACTCGCATTTAGGCACGCAATTTGCCGGTTTGGCATTTTGGTCGGATGGATTAGTGCGTAAAATTCACGATATCCGCGGCACGCAATTTAAGGCCAAATTCTATGAAGACTACAAAAATATGCCTGGCACAAAGGGAATTGGCGTAATAAGCGCGCACGATGAACAGCCGATATGTATTCATTCTAAATTTGGGCCTTTTGCCATTGTTACCAATGGTTTTATTGAGAATGCTGATAGCTTGGTGGATGAACTTTATAAGGATGGCCGGTCTTTTAGCGAAGTTACCGAAGGAAATGTTAATTCCACTGAATTAGTGGCAAAACTTATTATCCGGGGCAAGGACCTGGTTTCCGGGATAGAGGAGATGTTTTCTAAGATTCAAGGCTCCTGTTCGCTTTTGATTTTAACTGAAAAAGGAATTTATGCCGCGCGCGACCGGCAGGGCTACAGCCCTTTGACCGTAGGAAGCAAGAATGGTTCTTGGGCGATTACTACTGAGACTTCGGCATTTTATAATCTGGGATTTAAAATAGAAAAACCCCTTGCGCCCGGAGAAATAATTTTTATAGATGAAAACGGATTGGGATCTTGTTCCAAAGGCAACAAAAAGTGCCAGATTTGTTCTTTCTTGTGGGTGTATACCGGTTTTCCCGCCTCTTCTTATGACGGGCTTAATGTGGAGATGTCCCGGGAAAGATGCGGCGCGTGTTTAGCTAAAAATGACGATGTCAAAGCAGATATGGTCGCTGGTATCCCGGACTCGGGCACTGCCCACGCGATTGGCTATGCTATGGAATCTGGGCTTGCTTTTCGCCGCCCTCTTGTTAAATATACGCCCGGATTTGACAGAAGCTATACTCCTGCTTTGCAGGAAAGGCGGGATTTAGTTGCCCGGATGAAATTAATCCCTATTCCGGAGATTATTAAGGGAAAAAGCATTGTTTTTTGCGATGATTCTATCGTCCGGGGCACACAGCTGAGAAATTACACTGTCCAGAAATTAATGGATTGCGGAATAAGAGAGGTTCATTTTCGTATAGCCTGCCCGCCGCTGATGTTTCCTTGTAAATTTAATTATTCTACGCGCACACTTAATGAATTGGCCGCCCGCCGGGCAATCAAGGCCATTGAAGGAAAAGACATAGAAGACGTAAGCTTGTATATTGATGAGAAAAGCCCTAAATACAAAAAGATGGTGGATTGGATTGCCAAAGATTTGAAAGTCACAAGCCTTAAATTTCAGAAACTTTCGGATATGGTCAAGGCAATCGGATTGTCAGAAGATAAGCTTTGTATGTATTGCTGGCGCGGGAAATAAAAGGAGTCTGTTATGAATAACTTGAGCCTATCGCAAGATGCCCCCAAAGAGTATTGTGGTTTATTCGGGATTTACGGCCATAAGGACGCCAGCTGGTTGACGTATCTGGGGCTGTATTCTTTGCAGCACAGGGGACAAGAGGCATGCGGCATAGTCTCAAACCATGATGGAGTATTAAGCGTCCATAAAGGCACTGGATTGGTCAACGATGTTTTTAACCAGGATATCTTATCTAAGTTAAAAGGCAATATTTCAGTCGGCCACGTGCGTTATTCTACTACCGGCTCCAGTACGATCAAGAACGCCCAGCCGCTTTTAATTGACTGTTCTAAGGGTTCGGTTTGTATTGCCCATAATGGAAACCTGGTGAATTCGCTATCGCTTCGCAAATTCCTGGAAGACAGCGGCTCTATTTTCCAGACTACGACTGATTCGGAATTAATCGTGCACTTGATGGCAAAGGCAAAAGCGCCGGATTTCAAACAAAGCCTGATTTATGCCTTGCAAAGAATAAAAGGCGCTTACGCCCTGGTGATGATGGATAAGCATAATCTTATTGGGGTGCGCGATCCTTTTGGATTTCGGCCTCTTGTTTTGGGGAAATTAAATAATTCCTGGGTTTTAGCTTCAGAGACTTGCGCTTTTGATTTAGTCGGCGCCAAACTTATCCGGGAAGTAGAACCGGGGGAGATTGTTATTATTAATAAAAGCGGCGTGCACTCCATAAAATTCCACGGGCCTTCCTGTTCAGAAAGAAAATCTTTTTGCAGTTTTGAGCATGTTTATTTTTCTAGGCCCGACTCTATTGTCTTTTCGGATACCGTGCATTTAGTCAGGAAGAAATTAGGCGAACAACTTGCCTTTGAGCATCCTGCAGACGCTGACTTTGTGGTGCCGGTGCCGGATTCTGGTTTCTCCGCGGCAATGGGTTATTCTCAAGGGTCAGGCATTCCGCTTGAGATGGGGATTATCCGCAATCATTATGTGGGTAGGACCTTTATTCAGCCTGCCCAAGACTCTAGGGATTTAGGGGTAAAAGTAAAGTTTAATCTCTTAAGAAGTGTCCTTAGGGGCAAGCGCATCGTTGTGGTGGATGATTCTATTGTGCGCGGGACAACTTCTAAGATCCGTGTGCGTAATTTGCGTCAGGCAGGAGTAAAAGAAGTGCATTTGCGTATTTCTTGTCCGGCGCATAGATTTCCCTGTTTCTATGGCATAGATTTTCATAGCGCCAAAGAGCTTATTGCCAATAAGTATAAAACTACCGAGCGCATCAGAAAATATCTTGAGGTGGACAGCCTTGGCTATTTGAGCCTTGAGGGGATGTTGTCATGTTTTGGCTGCTCCAAGGATAATTATTGCACTGCTTGTTGGGATGGAAGATATCCGATTGCGGCAGAGAAAAGGCACAGCAAATTCTCGCTTGAGAAGCGTTGTTGCGGGCAGGGAGTATAAAATTAAAATTCAAAATGAAAAATGAAAAATTAAGAAAAAACAAAACATTGCGGAGTGTTTATATGAACAGTATGACTTATAAAAAATCAGGCGTGGATATAAAAAGCGCGAGCGTTTTCAAGAACAAAATTAGAACTTTGGTGCGCGGGTCTTTTCGTCCAGAAGTCTTAAAGGATATCGGAGGATTTGGCAGCTTTTTTTCCATGCCCTCTGGTTATAAAGAGCCAGTGTTAGTTGCTTCGACTGACGGAGTAGGAACAAAATTAAAGATTGCTTCTTTAGTTGGTAAGCATGATACTGTGGGTATAGACTTGGTAGCCATGAATGTGAATGATATTCTTTGCGCAGGCGCCCAGCCTTTGTTTTTCCTGGATTATATTGCCTGTGGAAAACTAAATCCAGATGTGCTTTGCGATGTAGTTAAAGGGATAAATGCTGGCTGTGTCCAGTCAGGATGTTCTCTTGTGGGCGGAGAAACCGCAGAGATGCCCGGGATGTATGCAAATGACGAATATGATTTAGCTGGTTTTTGTACTGGAGTTGTAGAAAAGAAGAAGATTGTTGATGGTTCGCGCATTCGCGCTGGGGATGTGGTTATTGGTTTGGAATCTTCTGGGATTCATTCCAATGGCTATTCTTTAGTGCGTAAGGTTTTATCCGCTAAGCAGCTCTTGAGCATGAGTAAAGAATTGCTTATTCCAACCAGAATTTATGTAAAACAAGTGTTAAATTTACTGCGTCATCACGCGGTTAATGGCATAAGCCACATTACAGGTGGCGCGTTTTATGATAAGATCGCGCGTATCTTGCCCAGCGATATATCTGTGCGTATTAATAAGCACTCCTGGAAAGCGCCAGAGTTATTTCGTTTTATCCAGAATAAGGGCGGAATAGATGATAAGGAAATGTACCATACCTTGAATATGGGCATTGGCATGGTTTTGATTGTTGCGCCTGATGCTGTGGATAAGGTGCAGAAATTTATGACTACTGAAGGGGTAAAGAATTTTGTGATCGGTGAAGCTGTGCGCGGGAATAAAACGGTTGAAGTAATTTAAAGTACCCGGTGTTTATCGTACCTTGGCAAAAATGATTGCCAAGTATGCCCCTTTGTGGGGCAATTTGCGCCGGTGTTCATTAACTGTTAACACCCGGCGCTTATTGGATTTGCGCCGGTGTTCATTAACTATGAAGGAGGAAAGAATGGGTGGATTAATGGGTTTGATTATCGGGGCGGTAATTTTTATTTTTCTTATTGGGATTCGCATTGTGCGTCCCACGCACAGAGGATTGATTGAGAGATTTGGAAAATACAATAGGTTTGCGAATATGGGATTTAACTGGATTATTCCGGGTGTTGAGAATATCTATCAGGTAAATATTACCGAGCAGATGGTAGATGCCGAGCCGCAGGAAATTATTACCAATGATAATTTAAATGCCAAGGTGGACGCGCAGGTTTATTTTAAGGTTAAGCCATCTGAACAGGATGTGAAAAGCGCAATTTATAATGTTTTCAACTATCAATATCAGATTGTGAATTTAGCGCGCACTACTTTAAGAAATATTATTGGTACTCTTACCTTGAAATCTGCCAACAGCGAACGCGGCAAGATTAATGCCGAGCTTCATAAGACGCTTATGGAAGAAACTGGAAATTGGGGTATTGAGATTGTCAGGACCGAGCTAAAAGAAATTGACCCGCCTAAGGATGTTCAGGAAACCATGAACAAGGTAGTCAAAGCCGAGAATGAAAAAATCGCGGCTATTGACTTTGCCACTGCTACGGAAACTGCGGCCGACGGGCAAAAGAGGGCTGAGATCAAAAAAGCTGAAGGCGTAAGACAGGCAAGGATATTGCAGGCGGAAGGCGAAGCCGAAGCTATAAAGTTGGTGAATGAGGCGGCAGAGAGATATTTTGTGGGCAATGCCCAGGTTTTGCGCAAATTAGAGGCAGTGGAACATTCCCTGCAAAACAATGCCAAGATTATTGTTCCCGCGGGTTCGGAACTTGTGAATGTTGTGGGTGACTTAGCCGGTGTTCTTCCGATTAAGAAAGAGACGAAGGAAGAGAATAAGAAATAAATTGCTCTTTTGAATTTAGCTTTCTGGCTTTTGCTTCCGGCGCTCAAAAATTTTTGCCGTGCGCTACGGTTTACTTCGTCGCTCCGGCTCCGACTTATCCTTTCGGGCAATCCTGCGCTCCTCGTAAATCCTTGCGCACTTTTGCCAAAAATTTTCTAATGCGCCTTCAGCAAAAGCCATCAAGCTTATGATTTGGGGTTGGGTTTAGTTGAGGTTGCGTTGCGCGCTCCCAAATCCCTCAGCAAAGAATAAAGGGGACGCCTGCCTGCCGTAGGCAGGTTCTATTTAATTTTAGCGCAGTGGATTGGCTGGGATTTCTACAAGTTGTTTTAAAATTGTGACTTGTGACCTTTGTGTGTTAGTTTTGTCTGAGATTTGGTGTTGACAGTGTTACCCATTAGTATTACAATTGTAATATAGGAGTATTACAAGTATGGATGTCACCAATATCTTTAAGTCTAAAACCCGCCAAGACTTGTTTAGGCTCTTCTTTACTAACCCGGATAATCGGTATTATTTAAGAGAGCTTGAGCGTATTCTTGATATTCCCGTGAGTATGATCCGTAAGGAGCTCTTGCGCTTGGAAAAAGACGGTGTTTTTGCGTCAAATAGAAAAGGTAATCTTGTTTATTACTACCCGGATAGAAAATACCCTTTATTTGAGGAAATAAAAAGCATAGTTTTTAAGACGGTAGGTGTCAAAGGGCTTTTGGAAAGCGCGATTAAAAAGATTAAAGGCGTTGAAACCGCTTTTATTTACGGTTCATTTGCCAAAAACGAAGAAAATGCCAATAGCGATATAGATTTACTTGTCGTAGGCGAAACAAACGAAGATGAATTAATCACGCAAATAAGAAAAATAGAGAAGATTACAAAAAGAGAAATTAACTATACTATTTATTCTAAGCAGGAGTTTTCCCGCGAGAGTAGGAAAAGTGGCAGCTTTCTTAATGAGGTGTTAAAGGCCAAGCTTATTTATTTGAAAGGCAATATTGATGCCTGAGTTGCTATTGAGAAATCTTTTGGAACAAGGTAAAGGGGAAAATAGGGGATGGTTCTATTTATTTTTAGCGGGGATTTTATATAGCGTAAAGTGTAAAGCAAAAAGCTCCTGCCTGCCGGCAGGCAGGTAAAACCATAATTCAAAATTTAAAATTTTTAATTTTACGCTATAGTTTTACATTTTCCGCTTTTAGTTTTACGTTTTCAGATAACGAGATAATTAATTATGCGTATTTTAGTTGTAGGTTCAGGTGGCAGGGAGCACGCATTAGTTTGGAAGATTAAACAGTCCAAATTAGTGGATAAGATATTTTGCGCGCCCGGTAACGCCGGGATCGCCCAAGATGCCCAGTGTGTGGATATCAAGCCCGAGAATATATCTTCTCTTTTGGAATTTGCCAGAAAAGAAAGAATAGATTTAACTGTTGTCGGGCCAGAAGTCCCTTTAGCCTTTGGCATTGTGGATGAATTTGATAAGTATCATATAAAGATCTTTGGGCCCAATAGGCTTGCCGCGCAGATGGAAGCAAGTAAGATATTTTCCAAAGAGTTGATGAAGAAATATAAAGTCCCGACCGCGGATTTTAGAGTTTTTGATAATGCCGGCGAAGCCAAGAAATATATCGCAAAAAAAGGCGCTCCTTGTGTAATAAAAGCTGATGGCTTGGCCGCGGGAAAAGGTGTTGTAGTTGCAAAGTCAGTTGATGAAGCAAACAATGCTGTGGATTTAATGTTGCGAGATTTGGCCTTTGGTGAAGCAGGAAGCAAGATTATTATTGAAGATTGTTTAGAGGGGCAAGAGGCGTCTATATTAGTTTTGACTGATTCTAAGGAAGTAATTGCCTTAGATAGCGCCCAGGATCATAAAAGAATTTTTGACGATGATAAAGGCCCTAACACTGGCGGCATGGGCGCGTATTCTCCGGCGCCAGTTGTGACCAAGGAATTATTCAAAGAGATTTTAGAAAAAATAGTTTACCGCACCATTGATGGTTTAGTAAAAGAAGGGATAATTTATAAAGGCGTTCTTTACGCAGGGGTTATGATTACTAAAGACGGGCCTAAGGCCTTGGAATTTAACGCGCGTTTTGGTGATCCGGAAACTCAAGTAATATTGCCGCGTTTAAAATCAGATCTAGTAGAGGTGATGCTTGCTGTTTGCGAGGGAAAACTTTCGCGTGTACACAATTTAGAATGGGATGATAGAGCTTGCGTTACTGTGGTTTTGGCTTCTGGAGGCTATCCGGGAGATTATAAAAAGGGAAATGAAATTTTTGGCTTGGAAGAAACTTCCAAGAAGGATGATGTTATCATTTTTCACTCTGGTACGAATAGCTCGCAGAAAAAATACATCACCAGCGGCGGGCGCGTCCTAGGAGTTACTGCATTGGGCAAGACGATTAAAGAGGCCATTGCCACTTCTTATCAAGCAGTGGGTAAAATAAGTTTTGATGGCATGCATTATAGAAAAGATATAGGAAGAAGAGCTTTATAGTTAGCGTAAAACTATAGCGTAAAATTAAAAATTTTAAGTTTTGAATTATAGTTTTTCGTTTTTAGCTTTACACTTTACACTAAGGGAGGTGCTTATGATTAGTATTATTATGGGCAGTCAATCGGATTTAGAAACCGTGCAGGAAGCAATCAATGTTTTAAAGGATTTCAAAATAAAATTTGAAGTTAAGGTTTTATCCGCGCACAGAACGCCCAAGGAATTAGCTTCTTACGTAGAGAAAGCTCCTTATCGGGGAACGCAGGTTTTTATTGCTGCTGCAGGAGGCGCTGCCGCTTTAGCCGGAGTAATTGCCGCGCATACGGTATTGCCGGTTATCGGTATTCCTATGGAAAGCCAAAGCCTAAAAGGCATGGATTCATTGCTTTCCACTGTGCAGATGCCCGCAGGTATCCCGGTTGCTTCTATGGCTATTGGAAAAGCAGGCGCAAAGAATGCGGCTCTTTTTGCCTTGGCAATTCTGGCAGTATCGGACAAGAAAATACGCGATGCGCTTGTGCAGTATCGCACTGACATGCGCGCGAAAATCAAAAATACCAAAATCAAGGTGTAAGTTTGGGTAAAATCATTAAAATTGATCCGCAGCAGCCCGATGAAAAGCTTATTAAAGAAGCCGCGCAAATTATTAAAAATGGCGGTTTAGTAATCATTCCCACGGAAACAGTGTACGGGATAGCTGTTGATAGCTCAAACCGGAAAGCGGTAGAGCGGCTTTCTTGTGTTAAACAAAGGCCCGAAGACAAGAGTTATTCTTTGCATATTGCTGCCAAGGATAAAGTTACCCAATATGCCAAAGACATTTCTATTGGGACTTGGAAACTTGTATCAAAGTTTTGGCCGGGGGCGCTTACAATAGTTTTTAAGGCTAAAGACGGTTCTACTGTCGGCATGCGCATGCCGGATGATGAGATCGCCTTAAAAGTAATATCTTATTGTTCTTGCCCGGTTATCTGTCCGTCGGCAAATATCTCTGGGGAGCCGCCTGCTGTTAGCGCGCAAGAGATATCGGCTTCTTTGGTAGAAAAAGTGGATTTGGTCCTTGATGCCGGAAGGGTGCGCTTAGGTAAAGAATCTACAGTAATTGATGTAACTCAAAATAAATTTAAGCTCTTACGGCAAGGGTTTATCACAAAAGAAGAGATTGAGAAAGAATTCTCTATGAAAACTGTGCTTTTTATCTGTACTGGTAATTCCTGCCGTTCAGTTATGGCTGAAGCTTTCTTAGTTGACAGGCTAAAGAAGAAAAATCGTACTGATGTAGAGGTTCTATCCGCCGGGATCATGTTGTTAGAGGGCTCCGGGGCTTCATCTTTGACTAAAGAAGTGATGAGCCAAAACGGTATAGATGTTTCCGCGCATCGCTCCAAAAGGATCACCCCGGAATTATTAAGAAAGTCGGATATTATACTTGTTATGGAGAAGATGCATGAAGAGCGCGTTTTGGCCATGGCGCCGGATGTAAAAAGTAGAGTGTTTTTATTGAAAGAATTTGCTAAAATAGAGGATGAGGGGGATCTTAATATTGAAGATCCCATGGGCTCATCAGGAGATCTTTATCTGGCTACCTCTGAAACCATAAAGCAGGCAGTAGAAAGGATAGTTGATATTATATGAAAAAGATAATTATTGGTTCTGACCATGGAGGTTTTGCCTTAAAAGAATCGCTTAAGCCCTATCTTATTAAATCCGGGTACAAAGTTAAAGACGTGGGGGCCTATTCAGAAGAAAGTTGTGATTATCCTAGCACTGCTTCAGCTGTGGCTAGAGAAGTATCTTCGGGTAGATTGAAGCAGGGAATTTTAATTTGTAAAAGCGGTATTGGCAATTCTATTGTGGCCAACAAATTCCCCAGAGTGCGCGCGGCGTTGGCTTATAATTTAGAAGCAGCGAAATTAAGCCGCCAGCACAACGATAGCAATATTTTGGTTATGGGGTCATTATTTGTTAAGCCGGCACTTGCCAAAAAAATGGCCAGAGTTTGGTTAGATACCGCTTTTGAAGGCGGCAGGCATAAACGCAGAGTAGATTTAATCAATAAAATAGAGAAGGGTATGAAAATATGAAAGGTTTTACGCATTTAAAACAGGCTGATCCGGATATTTACGCGGTAATTAAAAACGAGCTAAAGCGGCAGGAAGAGAATTTGGAGATGATTGCTTCCGAGAATTTTACTTCGTTAGCGGTCATGGAAACACAAGCTTCGGTATTGACTAATAAATACGCTGAAGGTTACTCGGGGGCGCGTTGGTATGGAGGTTGCGGAAACGTGGACACCGCCGAGGATTTGGCGATTTCCCGGGCAAAAGAGCTTTTTGGCGCAGAATACGTTAATGTTCAGCCGCATTCAGGAACTCAAGCCAACATGGCAGTTTATATGGCAGCTTTAAAACCCAAAGACACTATTCTGGCTTTGGATTTAGCCTGCGGGGGGCATCTTTCGCATGGGCATGCGCACAATTTCTCCGGGATGTTTTATAATATTGCCACTTATGGGGTGGACAGAAAAACCGAAATGTTGGATTATGATAATATTATGCAGCTTGCCAAGAAGCATAAGCCTAAACTGGTTTTAGCAGGCGCTTCGGCATATCCCAGAGAATTGGATTTTAAGAAATTTAGAAGCATAGCTGATGCGGTTGGCGCGTATCTAATGGTAGATATGGCGCATATTGCCGGATTAGTTGCCGCAGGCGTGCATCCTTCGCCGGTTGCTTACGCAGATTTTATTACCTCTACTACGCATAAAACTTTGCGCGGCCCCAGAGGCGGTTTTATCCTTTCTAAAAAAGAATTCGCCAAAAAACTTAATTCCCGGGTTTTCCCCGGGCTGCAGGGTGGGCCATTGATGCATGTAATTGCCGCCAAGGCTGTGGCTTTTAAAGAGGCTCTCTTGCCGGAATTTAAGGCCTATCAAAAACAAGTCGTATTAAACAGCCGGGAACTGGCTGCAAGTTTAGAGAAACTAAAGTTTAGGATTGTTGCCGGAGGGACAGATACGCATCTGATGCTTGTAGATTTAAACACCAAGAATATTACAGGTTCTGATGCGTCAGGTGTTTTAGAAGAGGCAAATATTACCGTAAATAAAAACCTTATTCCTTATGATCAGAAAAGCCCAGCAGTAACAAGCGGTATCCGCTTGGGAACTCCATCTTTGACCACCCGCAAGATGAAGCAGGAAGAAATGCGCCTTATCGCCGGGTTGATCAATAGCGTTATTGAAAATAAAGATGACAAAGAAACGATTAAGAAAATAAGAGGCCAAGTTTTAGAGCTTGCTAAGAGATTTCCTTTATACCCACAGTTAGGTTAAACTATGAAAAACAAAAAAGACATCTTAAAAAGTTCCCGCAGACAAATTATTAGCAGGCGTCCAACTTGGGATGAATATTTTATGGAAGTAGCTTTTCTTGTGTCCAAACGCGCGACTTGTTTTAGGCGTAACGTCGGAGCGGTTTTAGTAAAAGACAAGAAAATTCTTGCTACCGGTTATAATGGCGCGCCTTCAGGCTTAGCACATTGCAGCGATATAGGATGTATCAGAGAGAAGTTAAAGGTTCCGTCGGGGCAAAGACACGAACTCTGCCGGGGTTTACATGCCGAGCAGAATGTTATATTGCAGGCGGCTTTGCACGGGGTAAGCACCAAAGACAGCATGCTTTATATTACCAATCAGCCCTGTTCTATTTGCGCTAAGATGTTGATCAACGCCGGGATCAAAGAAATTGTCATTGCCGGCGAGTATCCGGATGAAATGTCGGCAGGGTTTTTAAAAGAGGCCAAGATTAAAGTAAGGAAAATCAAATAGTATTTTAAGCTATCAGCTATCAGCCTTCAGCTATCAGCTGAAAGCTGACGACTGAAAGCTGACGACTGAAAGCTGACTATGAAGTGTCCATTTTGCGGTTACAAAGAAGACAAGGTAGTTGATTCCCGCGCGACGCAGGAAGAATCTGCGATAAGAAGAAGGCGGGAATGTTTGAGTTGCGCTAAAAGATTCACTACCTATGAATACATAGAAGAATTAGCAATAATGGTAGTAAAAAAAGACGGCCGCAGGCAAGGTTTTGACCGGCAGAAGATCTTGTCCGGAATCATGCGCGCCTGCGAGAAAAGGCCGGTCGGTGTTGAGCGCATGGAAGAGATTGTTACCTGGATTGAGCGCAATATCCAGAAAAAATTTGAGCGCGAGATTCCGGTTACGCGTATCGGCGAAATGGTTATGGAAAAATTAAAAGAAATAGACGATGTTGCCTATGTCAGGTTTGCTTCTGTGTATCGGCAGTTTAAAGACGTGGAGCAATTTATGGTTGAATTAAATGATATTCTAAAGAAAGAAAAAAAACCTATTAAGAAGCTCAAATCCAAAGGTCGATAGCTGACAGCTGACAGCTGACAGCTGATAGCTGATATAAGGAGCTATACATGATAGAGATGGAATTGAATAAAATAGTTATAGATGAGAAAAGGCATGATCAGCTTATTGTTTTAAAAGAGAAAAACGGCGAGCGGCTTTTGCCCATTGTCATCGGCCTTGCTGAAGCATCGGCAATTAAGTTAAAGATAAGCGGTTTTAACCCTCCTCGGCCATTGACCCATGATCTATTGCATTTGGCGCTTGGAGAATTGCAGGCGCGCCTTGATAGGGTGATAATTGATAAGCTTGAAGAAGACACATTCCACGCGAAACTTGTCATCCACACTTCTTCTGGAGAGACCAAGACCATTGATGCCAGGCCCTCCGATAGTATTGCCTTGGCAGTAAGAGCCCACGCTTCAATATTCGTGGAAGACGAAGTGATCAAGCAATCCGAAATATTTAATAAGAATAAAAATATATAGGCAGTATCTAATATGAAAAAATTAAGTCCGCAGGAAAAAGGCTTATTAGAAAATATTTTTGTATTTTCCCAAGAGAAAAATGTTCAATTGTACCTAGTGGGAGGTTTTTTGCGCGACCTTCTTTTAAACCGCAGCAAAATAAATCCGGATATAGATTTTTGTTTATCTAAAGATGCGATTTCTTTTGGAAAAGCGCTTTCCCGAAAGATTAATTCCGATTTTGTAGTTTTAGACCAGCAACACGATTGTTGCCGCCTTTTAAAACAAGTAGAGGGTAAAACCTATACCATCGATATCTCTTCTTTCCGGGGGATTACCTTAGAAGACGACTTAAGATTGCGTGATTTTGCGATCAATGCCATGGCCATAGAGTTGAATCAGAAATTCTTAACTGGAAAGTTGGATTTTATTGATCCTTGGAATGGCCAAAGGGATATCGAGACTAAGGTCATCCGGCATTTAGCCAAGAACACTTTTCAAGACGATCCCTTAAGGATATTGAGGGCGTTTTCTTTTTCTGCCATGCTTGATTTTAAGATTTCCCCGGATACCCTTAAGAAAATCCGTAAAGAGAGAAACAAATTGTCTGCTGTTTCATTTGAGCGCATCCGGGAAGAATTATTTAAAATATTAGAAACTCAAGATACATATTCTTATATCCGGATGATGGATAAAAATGGGGTGCTTAAAGCTTTTTTGCCGGAAATGGATGTAATGCGCAAAATAAGCCAAGGCCCCTATCATCATCTGGATGTTTGGGAGCATACATTAGAGGCCTTGAAGCAATTTGATAAATTAGTTAAAGTTAATAAGAATAGTGATATTAAAGAATATTGGGATAAGGAAATTTCATCCGGACATAAACGCCTTGCACTAATTAAACTTGCGATACTTCTTCATGATATTGGCAAGCCCAAGGCCAAGCGTAAAAAAGGAAGAAAGCTTTATTTCCATGGCCATGAATGGATTGGTTCACGCCTGACAAGGGAAATTTCGCGCAAGATGAAATTGTCTAATAATGAAGAAGTTTTTTTGAATAAACTTGTTTTCTTGCATCTAAGGCCCGGGTATTTGGCCGACAATAAAACATTAACTGACCGGGCGGCCTTTAGGTTCTTTCGTGATATAGGAAACGATGCCCCGGGGCTATTGACTCTTTCTTTAGCGGACCAGCGTGCCACCCGCGGCAGGTTAACCACAAAACAGTCGCGGTCTTCTCATGAAAAACTCTGCGCTTTTTTGATCAAAGAATATTTCCGCAAGGCAAAAGAGGTCAAACTGCCTAAACTTGTTAATGGTAATGATATCATGCGCGCTTTTAACATAAAGCCTTCAGAATTAGTGGGAAAAATCCTCAAAGAAATAGAAGAAGCGCAAGCTATTGGCAAGATAAAAGATAAACAAGAGGCTTTAGATTTTGGGGCAAAGGTCTTAAAGAAGTGTCAGAAAAAAAAGAATTAATAATTGGCCTTGTTAAAAACGCGGTTAAAGATTTTGCCGTTCCTTCAGTCACGGAATTTGCCCGCTTTCATGATCCGTATTTAGTGCTTGTTTCCTGTATTTTAAGCCTGCGCACCAAAGATAAAGTTACCGTGGAGAGGGCCAATGCGCTCTTTGCTAAAGCAAAAAGCCCGCAAGAGATGTTAGGGATCTCTTCTGAGCGCATCGCGAAAATAATTTATCCCGTAGGGTTTTATCATACCAAGGCAGAAGTAATCCGGAATTTAAGTAAAATAATTATCCGGGATTATAAAAGCAAGGTTCCGGACACAAGAGAAGATTTATTAAAGATCAAAGGAATTGGACCTAAGACAGCGGCTCTTGTTTTAGGTTTAGGTTTTAATATTCCGGCAATTTGCGTGGATACGCATGTGCATCGCGTTTCTAATCGCCTGGGCTGGGTTGTTACCAAGCGCCCAGAAGATACCGAAGGCGCTTTAGAAAAAATAATCCCTAAAAAATACTGGATTGGCCTTAATACTTGGTTTGTTGCTTTTGGCCAGCATATCTGTATGCCGGTTTCTCCTTATTGTAGTAATTGTCCAATAGAAAAACATTGCTTAAAAAAAGGCGTTTTAAAAAGCCGATAAGGAAATAGGATGAGTGGTGAGTAATGGGCTATGGGTATAGGGTGGGAGTGGGGGTGAGTCCTCATTTCTCATTCTTATTATTTAATCAGACGATAACAGGAGGAGAATATGAATGTTTCTAAGCCAAAATTCCTGGATAAGCTTGATCAAAAAATGCAGGAGATTGAACCGGGTTCTGTGCGTTATCATGTGCTTGAAACAGCCAGGAACTTTAAGGTTTCCTGGGTGGAGTTGGGCCGTTCGCTTTATAGTGTTTGGAAAGATAAGCTTTATAAACAATGGGGATACAGCGAATTTGAATTTTATACTGCCAAAGAAGTGGGGGTAAGAAAAGAAACCGCGGTAAAACTTTTAAAGTCTTATTATTTTCTTGAGAAGGAAGAGCCTGCTTATTTAGAGCAAGGTTCTTCAACCGTGCAAAAGGCAGCAAAAATTCCAAGTTTTGAAGCGGTGAACCTCTTGCGTTTAGCCAAAAATAAGAAAGATATAGAAGAGGGCGATTACGCGAAATTAAAAGAAAGCGTGTTTGAAAAAGGAAAAGATGTTCGTCAGCTAAAAAATGATTTAGGTTTGTTGGTTCGGGAGCGCAAGGAATTAGGCCCCGAAGAAGCGGAGAAAGTAAAGAAGGTTACGACAGTTAAAAGATTAATCGGCACCTTGAAGTCACTTAAGCAGGAAGCAGAAATCTCAAAGCTGTTGCCGTATGCCTTGATACAGGAAACCGCAAAGTTGATCACGAAGTTGGAGCAGGAAATTAGTTAAGGGTCAAGAGGATAATAAAGCGCAGAGTGTAAAGGTAAAAACGCCTGCCTGCCGGCAAGGCAGGCAAAACTATAGCTTAAAACTTAGAATTTTGAATTTTAAATTATGGCTTTTCGCTTTGCGCTTTTAGTTTTTTGCTGATAGCTGATAGCTGAAGGCTGAAAGCTGGAAACAAAGTTTTTCCCTGCCCCCGTCAAGGTTCATCTAGTAAAAATCTCCTGAAAATAAGATTCTTATCTTGTAAACCATTGATATGCAATAACTTATAATTTAGAAAGCGTTTTCCAAGAAATTCCCCGGAGCATTGAATATAGGGTATATTAGATCTATACTATATATATAAGATTATTTTGCTCTTTATGTAGTATATATACTTATGTAAAAGGCAAACCTTGAGTAATCAAGAGACTCCGCCACAACACGTAGGCGGACCTCCGCGATTTGTTTTGCGAA